>JAEVYX010000078.1 GCA_023392515.1 Bacillota bacterium
GCTTCCATACGGCGGGGCCGGTCACAAGCGTCATACAGCTTCCACATATACCCTTCCGGCAAAAGCCATCCGCCAAGACCAACCCCGCGAAGTAGTATGGGCTTGCCATCCAATAGGATATCACGCCCTGCCGCCTTTAAAAACCCCATTCCGTCACCCCTTCACTGCACCGTCGGCTATGCCCTGCAGAATACTTTTTTGAAACAGGCTGTAAAACAGTATCATTGGCAGCGCAGCCAGAATCAGCGCACTTAATATGGCCGTCCAATCGCTGCTGTACTGGCCGAATAATGTATTGGTGGACAAGAGCAGCGTGTATTTTTCATTCCGGCTTACCACAATCAATGGCAAGAGAAAGTCATTCCACACCCAAAGCACATTGGTAATAACCACCGTTGCAGTGATTGGTGTCAATAGCGGCATCAGCACGCGAAAGAATGTCAATAGGAGACCGCAGCCGTCAATAGCGGCCGCCTCTTCAAGTTCAAATGGAATGCCCTTAACGAAGCCATGATATAAGAAGATGGCCATGCTTACCCCAAGGCCGGCATATACCAGCGACAAGCCGAACAGTGAATTTTTTATGCCCAGCGTCAAAACTACCTTATACAAGGGAATCATTATGGAACTGAAGGGGATTAACATCGAAAACACAAACAGCGCAAACAGAAATCCGGACAGCTTTGTTTTCGTGCGGCAAAGCCGCCAGCCGGCCAGGGAGGAAAAGAGCACCATCATCCCCACACCGCACACTGCTAATGTAACGGTATTGATAAGAGAGCGGAAATAATGCATTTTGCCCAACGTTCTAACATAATTGTCCAGCTTCAGGTGTTTAGGCAGAGACAAAACATTAGTAAGAAGTTCGCCGTTGGTTTTAAACGAGTTCATCAGCGCCATGAGCAGCGGAAACAGGCAAAAGAAAGCGGCAATGCATAAAAAGGCATAGGCAGCAATACTCAAAAAGCGTCTTTGGGTTTTCACAGTTCCTGCTCCCTGCCTTTCATCAGCTTTAGCTGTGCCATGGTAATTACCAGCACACACAAGAACAGCACCGTGGATTTTGCGGTGGCATACCCGTACCGTACATTGCCGCGAAAGGCTTCTTCATAAATGTTGACTGCCACCGTTTGCGTCGCCCGGCCAGGTCCGCCGCCGGTCAGGGTATATACAACATCAAATACCTGGAAGGAGGCATTCAGCGTCCAAAACACGCAGATGGTCAGGGCTGGCGTAATCATGGGAAACACCACACGCCAGAATATCTGCCAGGCGTTAGCTCCATCCAATTTCGCAGCCTCCGTCAATTGGGGGGATACGCCCTGCAGCGCAGCCATATAAATAATCATCAAATATCCCGCGATGCCCCATATGGATACGATAACGATAGCGATAGAAGCATAGGTTGGATCACCGATCCAGGAATGGTTGAGGAATTTAAAACCCCAGTTGTCCGCCATATAGTACAGAACTTTGGTAAAAATGAACATCCACATGTATCCGCCGATCACCATGCTGATCATGTTAGGCATATAAAAGATCGTGCGGAAAAAGCCTTTCATCCTTCTGCGTGATTCGATGATCACCGCCAGCGTCATCGCGCACGCATTGGCCAAAAGTACCATCACAACAACATACTTTGCCGTATACGCCATGGCATTCCAAAAGTAGGTGTCCGACAGAATCTCCTTGAAATTATCAAGCCCTACAAACTGAAAGGTTTTGCTGATGCCGTTCCAGTCGGTCATGGCATAGTAAAGCCCGGACGCGGCAGGATACAGTTTGAAAGCAGCATAGACCAATAGGGCAGGGAGCACAAACACAAGCAGCTGCAAGTTTTGCTTTGCTGTCTTTGCCTTCAACACAATCCCTCCCTTCGTTTACGCTAAGCGGGCAGCAGGCGTTGCCTGCTGCCCGCGTCATTGATTGTTGAATGATGTACTAATTCAGCTTGTTGGCGTTTTGGAAAGCCTTATCCATCCGTTCGATGAACTGATCCTGGGTCACAGAGCCCACATAATATTCCTGCAAAAGCTTGCCCTGCTCTTCGGTAACGGCGTTTGGCAGCACCAGGTCCTGATAAGCACGGCCCATTGCCACATAGCTTGCGGCATCCGCCACCCAGGATTGCGCCTCAAAAGTGTGCACGGTAGCCAGGGGGTTAAAAACGCAGCTTTGGAAAAGAGCCGAGGAATCCTTGTCATCCAGCACATAATTAGCGAACTTTAATGCCAGGTCCATCTCTTTGCTTTGGGGATACACCGCCAGCGTGGTAGATGTGGACAGGTTCACACGTGTGCATTCGGGATTGTCATTGACCGGCAGCGGGAACACGCCCAGCTTCATGTCGGGGTTGGTTTCCATAATGGTACCGGCAGCCCAGGTTCCCTGAACGAACATTGCGGCCTTGCCGATTGCAAAATCCGCCGCGCCGGCCTGGGATCCTTCCTCCATAGCGCGCTCGGTCCCGTTTTGCATGATAACGTCGATGGGCCCAAAGATGTCGCGCACTTCTTCGTAGGAGCCTTCGTCTTTATACATTCTGTCTACCCAATCGGGGAGCTCGCCGGAGACCTTGCCGCCCAAGGTCAGCGCAGTCATCAATTGGGGAACCCACTGCTCCTGGTAAGCCAGCATAAAAGGGGTATAGCCCTTTGCCTCTAAGGCTTCGCAAACAGCCTTCAGTTCGGACAAGGTATTCGGCGGGGTCAGTCCGCATTCTTCAAAGATGGTTTTGTTATACAGCACACCCCAGGCCTGGCTCTCAATCGGCACAGCCAGCAGTTTGCCGTCCAGGGAAACCGTTGCCTTGACGTTTTCATAGATCTTGGATGCCAGGGGCTCGTTGCTCAAATCCGTCAAGTGACCAGCCTTATTATACATACTGATGATATTGCTGTGCAGCGTATAAAGGTCGGGAGCGTCATCTCCCGCAAGCCTGGCCTGCAGTACGCTTTCATATTGGTCAGAACTGGGCATTTCCAAGGTTACCTTAACCTTGATATTTTCTTCGGCCAGCATTTTGCTTTCAAACTGGTCCACATAGGTTTGCCACTGGTCCATGTACTGGGGAAAGCCCATCATAATGTTCAGTTCAGCCTCACGCGGCGCGGAAGCAGCCATCGCCGGCACGCAAAGGGAGAGCGCCAGGGTAAGGGCTAGGGTCAAAACGGCAATCCTCTTCATAGGTATCCTCCTTAAGCATTATTGACCGGTCACATTCGGTATCTTGATTATAGACGGAATCAATGCAAATAGCATTGTCAAATTATAACCTCACGGATTGTCAATTTGTAATGAGCGGCCATTAACCGCCCGATTTTGCCATCTCACCTGGTGTCATACCATAGAAGCGTTTGAAGGATTTGTGAAAGTGGGCAGGGTCAGAAAAGCCGGTCATCTCCGCCGCTTCCTTGGGCGGTATATGCATGTCGCAAAGAAGCGCTTTCGCCTTTTCCATGCGCAGGCGCATTACGAAATCAGAAAAGCTGTCTCCTGTATGATTTTTAAACACTTTGCTCAAATATTCTCTGGAAACATAAAAATGCGCTGCCGTTTCCTCCAGCGTAATTCCCTGACTGGCATTTTCCAGGACGTATTGCACAACACCGTCCACATCCAGGCGGCCTCGTGTGCGAATTTGCCGTTCCATTCCTTCCACAGCTTGGAGATACACCTTTTGAACGTGGCGAAGCATGCCCTGATAGGTTGTTTCCCGGCTGAACACAAAAGCAGTCTCTTCCTTTGTTAATATTTCCGTCACAGCAAAGCCTTCACCCACGATATACCGCTGCAGCATGCCCATAAGGTCGTAATACAGCGCCACAAGCAGGCCTTTGGGCATTGATCCATCATCACTTTTCCCAGGCAGCAATTGCATGCGTTCCAAGCAGTTTGCAAGAACATCCTGCCTTTTCAAACGAAGGCATTCCAAAAGAGCAGTGCGCTGCGCCAAATATTCTCCAATCCAGCTAATATTCAAAAAGCCATCCAAACCCTCCGCCTGTTCCGGCTGGGTATGCTTTTGTGCGTCCAGCTCCGCAACGCAGCGGGCAAGCTGGCTGTTCAATTCATCCGGCTTTACGGGCTTGAGCAAATAGTCTGTCACGCCAAGGTGCATGGCGCCTCTGACAAACGCAAAGTCATCATACCCGCTGATAACGATCACCCTTGCCCGTTGATCGGCTTCCCGAAGGTTTCTGATCATGGAGATGCCGTCCATATGAGGCATCTTAATATCTGTAATAACAATATCCGGTTTCAATCGGCGGATTAATTCCAGGCCGTATTCCCCATCGGAAGCTTCCCCGGCTACGGATAAGCCCAGCCCCTCCCAATCCCCAAGGCTTTTGATCACTTCTCTCGTCCAGGGCTCATCGTCGATCAGGATTACATTGTAGGCCATGCATCTCCCTCCCCTGTGGCTCGAATCAGCAGCGTTATGGTCGTCCCTGTACCAGGTTGGCTGTCTACACCAACGCCGTAGGGTGCTCCAAATTTCAATCGAATTCTGGAATTGACATTGTTCAGACCGATATGCGCACCGGCAGCAATGGCGTTTTCAGCGCCCTTCCCCAATTCCTCCCGGATGTATTGGAGCCTTTCTTTTGACATGCCAAGGCCATTGTCAGTGATGGTAAGCAGCATGTCGCCTTCGTTTACGATTCTTGCATGAAGGCTCAATTCCCACGCTCCCGGCTTTTCCGCCAGGCCATGCTCCAGGCTGTTTTCTGCCATGGGCTGCAAAATGAGCTTGGGAATTAAGACCTCCAGGCATTCCGGCGCAATATCCCTGCTGATTTTGATGCGGTTTCCAAACCGCCCGTTCTGTATGGACAGATAGCTGTCCAGATACTTGATTTCTTCCTTCAAAGGCACCATTTCTTTGGAAAAGCTTAAGGAATAGCGCAGGATATCGCTCAAATCCACTGTCATGGCGTATATCTCAGGCGCATTCTTTTTCAAAGCCATGCCGCCAATGCTCTGCAGTGTGTTATACAGGAAATGAGGATTGATCTGCGCCTGCAAAGCCCGCAGCTGGGCGGAACGCATTTCTATTTTCGTTTGGAACTTCTGGGCAATCAGTTCCTGGTTCCTGATCATCATCAAATGAAAGCTGTCTTCCAGCAAACCAATTTCATCGGTGCGCAGCCCGGCGCTTTCTCTTGCGCTGTATTCACGGATGGTTACATGCTGCATTTTTTCCGCCAACTGAATGATGGGCCTGCTGACAATACGCGTAAACAAAAGAGCCAAACCCAGCGCGCCCAGAAGGCCGAACAGGGCTGCCAGCAAGCCAACCCAAAGGGTTTTGCTGATTGGGGATGTGATAACCCTCCCCGGCACCAGCTGCAAAATTCGCAGCTTTCCCCGGCTGACCGTTCTTGTAAAAAGATAATTGTCTTCGTACTTTATTTCCTTCGTTCCGGCTTCTGATAGGGATGTATACAGTTTATCGTATTCCGCCTCATTCCATGCAATTTCTTCATTCCCCGCGGATGCCACAAGCTGGCCGGCATCATTGAGCATCAACAGCGATTCATCGGTACTGGAACGTATGTTATTCAACAGATCTACAAAGGCCGCAGGTTTTACCCGCATGACTGCCAACGCTAAAGGCGTATTCGTTTCAAAACGGTTGATTTGATGCATAACCAGAATGTCGCCGCCATCCCGCATGAGCACCATATTGGTTTGCAGGGATGGGTCCCGGCTCTTCCATATGTCAAGCCGGTTCTCTGTCTGGTCCAGACTGGCCCCAGAACGTTTAGCGGTCAGTACCGTGTCATTTTGCAAATTATAAAGCTCTATGGAGTGGATATTGGCATTCATGCTGATAATGGCATTGATGGCAGTAATCAGCCGCCATCTGGCCGCATAATTCAGTTCTCCCCCAGGCTGGCACCACTGCTGGATATCCGCCTTTGTGTCTTTGTCCACTTCCAGGGAATAGAACTGGTCGGAGTATTCCTTCAAGCTCAATTCCAGCCGTTCTTCCAGCCAGCCGATGCTCATATGCCTTATGCTAATCACCTGTTCATACAGTGAATCGTAGGTGGTTTTCATTGCAAACAGGGTAACAAGAAGCACAAGGCCTATGGAAATGCCCGCCATGCCCCAAAACATTTTCTGTTTCAGTGTCAACCCTTTACGCTTCACAGGTTCTGCACTTGTCATATCGTGTCCCCCAGCATCCGTTTGGCCTGATTGTACACCATAGCCTATGGAAACACAACCCGGAGGAATGGTGTAAACCGGTTCCGGAACAGCTGGATATTCAAGTATGCTGACGAATGGCTGCCCGGCCAGAGAATTGTCGGGTTTCTATACCAGAGTAGTGCCAAACTGTGTGATGGTGTTAATCTGATATGCTTTACCCAGTTATATCTTTTTATAAATTAACTCAGCAAATTGTCCGTACTTTTTTACTTCTTTCAAAAAAAATCGCTTTAATGCTTCCTTCTGTGTAAACAATGGTATTCCCCTCCCTAATAGCACAGGGGCAATCTGTATTATCATATTATCTACCATATCATTATCTAATAAAGGAGCAACCAATGTGTTCCCGCCAACAATCCAAATATTTTTGTCCTTTTCTATTTGCTTAACAAATTCTACGACATCGCAACGAATAGGCGTAAACCCCTTAACTGATAAGCTTTCAGCATGGGTAAAAACGTAGTTTTTAGTGGTCGGATAAATACTATCTATATTCTTCATATTTTCAATCACACTAAATGTCCTTTTGCCCATGATAGTAATATCCATACTTTTATAGAAGCTTTCATAATCAGTTTCTTCTACCGTTCCAGTTTGATAAAGCCACTCCAAGTTATGGTTTTTATCAGCAAGATAGCCATCCAATGTTATACAACCATAAAAA
>JAEVYX010000079.1 GCA_023392515.1 Bacillota bacterium
AAAAACCTCTGGGAGGTGTCGGAGGGGCACCCCCTCCGACTGTAAATCCGAAATCGGCGGCGTGTACGTCGATTTCGGAAGCCTTGCGCAGCAAGGTTTCCTTACACCCTTCGCCGGCCGTGAGCATAGCTCACAGGTGAAGGGTGCAGATTCGAAAAAGCGGCGCAACCACTTTTTCGACACGCTGAGGCGGACCGCCTTGCCGTATATGGCAAAGCGATCCGCCGATTTTTTCTTGTAGGAAAGCGTTATGAAATTTATATTATTTGATTCCGGAATGTGCGAAGCTTTCAATGAACCGTTTCTGGAAAAGGAAGAACAAGATTAGCAAAGGAGCAACAACCAGGAACGTCGCCGCGCATACATCGCTCCATTGGGCACCTGTTTCATAACTCATGGCGAAGATTGCCAGACCAACGGTTAATGGGCGCTTGCTTACGGAGTTGATAACAATCAGCGGCCAAAGAAAGTTGTTCCACTGATAGGAAGCGGCAATCAGGCCATGGGCAATATAGCATGGCACGAGAAGCGGCACATATATTTGAAGGAGCATGCGGCCAAGGCTGCACCCGTCCATTTTGGCAGCCTCCTCCAACTCATAGGGAATGGTCTTAATTGTCTGCCGCATGAGGAAAGTGCCCATAGCGGATGCAAAGAAAGGCAGCATGACTCCCAATAGGTTATTGTTAAGGTTAAGGCCGGCAATCAGCTTATAGTTTGGCAAGATCAGAACATCGGCGGCAATCATGATCTGCATCAGGAACAAAACGAAAAGCGTATTTTTGAGATAAAAATCAAGCCGGGCAAAGGCATAGCCTGCCATCGTTATGGTGAGATATTGCATGGCCAGAACGCCAAATACGATGGTAAAAGTGTTGATGTAATAGCTGCCGAAAGGCGCGGCATTCCAAACACGGGCAAAGTTATCCAGTGTAGGCCAGGATACTTTCAGCAAGTCGATGGCCTTGTTTTGGTCAATAAATGCGGTGCGGACCATCCAAATCAGCGGAATCAGACAGATCAGCGCAAACAAATACATAAAGCCGTAGACAAGCGCTTTGCCGGGAGTAAGTTTCCAGGACGCGGCCATTACCTTTTTCCTTGACAGGGTGCTCATAATTCCTTCCTCCCTTCCTTAGCTGTAGAATGTGCGCTTGTCCTGAACGAAAAACTGAACGCTTGTAATGGTCAGCAGGATTACGATAAGGATTACCGTAATGGCAGAAGCCACGCCGGTGTTCTGCTGGTCGAACGCTTTTTGGAATACATAATAGAGAAGCATATTAGTGGCATTGTCGGGTCCGCCTTTTGTCATGATATAAAGATGATCGACCATCTTGTAAGCATTGGTAAGTGTTATGATCGTGACATAGATGGTGGTGGGCCTCAAAAGCGGCCATGTGATTCGGCGGAATGTCTGTATGCCGCTTGCACCGTCTATGCGGGCGGCTTCATATAATTCCGGGTTTATGCTCTGCAGGCCTGAAATGTAGAAAATCATGATATACCCGGCTTGTTTCCAGATCAGCATGACAGTCAGTGCCCAGATGGCCGTTTGTGTGTTGGTCAAAAGGCGCAGAGATGGATTGATGTAACCCAGCAGGCCATAGATGGGCGTATATATAAACAGCCAGATGTTTGCCACAGCAACCATCGGCAGCAGTGTCGGATAGAAAAAAGAAATACGGACAATCCCCTTCCCGCTTTTCACCCTGTTTGCGAATATGGCCATGCAAACAGCAAGGGCAATGCTGGTGGGAATGGTAACAAGGGCGATGAGCAGATTGTTCCAAAACGCCTTTGTAAACACGGGGTCTGAGGTAAACAGGGCAATATAGTTTTTGAAACCGATGTAGACTGGACCTGTCCTGAAGGTGGACAGGTTATCCTTAAAAAAACTCATGTAAGCACTATAGAATATGGGATAAAGTGTAAAAACCGAGAGAAAAAAGAAGGAGGGCAGTAAAAGTCCCCATGCCAGGAAGCTGGTTTTCCACTTTTTGCGGGCGTCACGGCTGAGCCGCGTTTTTGGGGAGTGGGGGACAGCAATATTACTATTCATGCATTAACCCTCTTAATCTGTAATATGGATGCGAGATGCGGCCGCCCGGTCCGCTATGGAAGGGGCAGCCGCAAAAGGGTACTCAGCGATAATCAGCCAAAATAGCGTCGGCTTTGACTTGCGCGTCCTTCAAGGCCTGCTCAACGGGAGCAGATCCTGTCATGGCAGCTTCAATGGCGGTGTCCAGGATATCCTGCACAGCACCCTGATCAAACACCGAGAATTCAGCCTTCGCAAATTCAAGCTGGTCACGGGCGGTGACAGCAGAGGGGAAGGACTCTACATATTTGATCATCCGATCGGTTTGATAGGCCTCTGGCCGTGTGGCAACATAGCCTGTATCAATGGACCACTGGGCGACACGCTCGGGGTCGCTGGTCATCCATTTGATGAAGGTAAAGGCAGCCTGGGTCTGCTCTTCGGGCACTCCCTTGAACAGGTAGAAGTTTCCGCCTCCGGTGGGTGAACCGTAGGACGTACCTGCGGCCAGGCGGCTCGTTCCAAAGTCAAAGGATGCGTTTTTGCGGACATTGGTCAGGTTGCCGGTGGTGTGATACATCATCGCAACCGTACCTGCCAGGAAGTCTGTCACGGTGGTGGACCAGGCTGCTGTGCCGGGCGCCTGATAGCCTTTGTCAGACAGGCTCTTCCAGAAGTTCAGGCCTTTGATGGTGCGCTCATCATCAAAGAAGACATGCGTGCCGGTGTCATCCATCAGGTTAAACCCGCCTTGGGTCAGCGTGAAGGTTTGAAGCATCCAATACGCGTAGCCTGCCTTGTCGGAGGGAATCTGTATGCCATAGCGGACCGTATTTCCGCTGGCATCCTTCTTGGTGAGCTTTCCGGCGTATTCTTCCAGCTCCGCCCAGGTGGTGGGCGGGCTTTCGGGATCAAGGCCGACTTCGCGGAAGGCGTCTTTGTTGTAATACATGATGATGGTGGAACGCTGCCATGGGACGCCGTAGGTCAGACCGTCATACCGGCTGTTTTCCATGAAGCCGCCATAGAAACCGTTCAGCCAAGCCTTGTCTTCGCCAGTTGTGCAAAAACTGTCATAGTCATACAATACGCCCATGGACAATAACGAGTACAGGTCAATGGAAAACATTAAGGCGATGGCCGGGGTGTTGCCGGCCTGAATTGCGGCCTGAACCTTCGTGCGCGTATCCGCATAGGTGCCGGCGTATACAGGGTTTATTTTTATGCCGGGGTTTTCCTCATGAAATTGATCGCACAGCGCAGAAATCAGAGCATCCGGGCCGCCGCCGACAGATACAGGGAAGTACATGTCCAGTTCGATGACTTTCTCAGCCGAGGCAGCAGCGGAAAAACCAAACAGCATCACCACGGTCAAGAGAAGAGAAACCAGCTTTTTCATTGGGTCTACCTCCTATTATTTTTTAAGATGCTATACCGCATCCGGAAAACAAGGGAGTGTAAAATGAATAGATCCCCATTGCCCAAAGCCATGTGACATTTATGAAATTATTTATAACGAATAGAAAAGATAATTTGATAAATAGGAAATAAATATCCAATCCAAATAAATAAGCACATCACATAACAATCCCGATGCCGGCACGGCACGAGATTTTTAAATAGATAAAACTTGTCGCGATTTGCTGGTTTCATCTTACCATATGAAAATAGGGCCGTCAAGATTTCATCCCCTGATGCCTGGTAATTTTATTCGTGAGGGCATGCCCTGATGCATGCCGCTCAGATACGCATAATTGCATATCATCCGGGCAATATAACCCAAGGCAGGCGGAACAATATGAAGGAGGTTTTTCCATGAAACTTGCAGCCCACGAATTAAACGTGCTGAGCGAATTGACAATGAGCTGCGTCAATTCCATAACGAACATGGCATACATGCTTCAGCATGTTCAGGATCAGCAATTCAAATCAATCCTTGAAAAGCATTTCCCCCTCCATGTTCGTGACTATAATATGAAGGTGGAGTTTCTGCATCAGACAACGGGGGCGGTAAAGGAACTTCCCTTGCTAAAGGAAAATGGTCAATTGAATGACTATACACAATCCGCATATGCAAATTATCCTCCTATCCAACCTCGGACGATGGTCGATCAAATGAACGATAGGGAAATGGCAACGGCCTATCTGCTGACGCTTAAGCGGGCCGGAAGGGAGTATGCATGGATGGCTATGGAAGCAGCCAATCCTGAACTGCGGTCTTTCCTGCAAACCGCCTTCATGATGAGTTGTTCCCATGCTTATGAAGTGTGGCAATATATGGTGGGCAAAGGCTATTATCCTTTGGAAGCGGCTGATCAAAATGCTATAGGGAAGGTTGGCGGCATGTTCCAGGTGGTAAACGAAAATCAGCCGCAAATACAGCAATACCTTCATAAGTATCAAAATCCTGTTATGGGACAAAGCGGTCAGCTCTATTAAATGAGCATGTACAAGCCCTTTCACCAAAAAGTAAAAGCAGTGCTGGCAATGGCACTGCTTTTAACATCGTTGGAGTGTGTTTTTTGCTATAGTTTCAGTTTCATGTCACCTTCATGAATCCATTTCCGTTTGCGCATAAATTCACTGATAATAAGGGACAAGAGCGCCGGAAGTACAATATGCAGCGCCATCATCTTAAGGGCTACGATACTTCCGCCCTGGGCAGCCGCCATTGCCTTCCAAGTGCCGATCTGCCCCACAAAGCCGGATGTGCCCATGCCGGCAAACACGCCGGTGTTGCGCATATCAAATATGGTTGTGGACAGGGGACCTAATATGGCGGAAGTCAGGGTTGGCGGCACAAGGATCAGCGGATGCCTTAAAATATTGGGAACTTGCAGCATGGAGGTACCCACACCTTGGGCAATTAGACCGCTGATGCCGTTTTCCCGGTAACTCGCTACGGCAAAACCCACCATTTGGGCACAGCAGCCCACTGTTGCGGCACCTGCTGCCAACTGAAGCCCCAGGCCCAATTGCCCGCCCTCCGGCACTGAAAAGATCATGGCACACAGTGCCGCAGAGGATATAGGTGCGGTAAGCACAAGCCCCACGACCACCGACAGGATGATGCCCATGGGAATAGGCTGGAGCAATGTTGCCATGTCAATAAAGTTTCTAAGCTGAGCCATAATCCAGTTTACACCGGGGCCCACGATGACGGCCACCAATCCGCCGACAACAATTGTGGCGGTTGGTACAAGAATGATGTCCAGCTTTGTTTTGCCTGCAATCCAGTTTCCGGCTTCCGCACCGGGCACAGCTGCAATAAAGCTGCCTAGCGGCCCGCCCATTGTGTACCCGATGGCACCTGTGACGGCGGAGGTGAAAATGGCCAGGGGAGCTACTTTCATGCCCCACGCCACCGATACGCCAATGGCTGCGCCAACAACAGTTCCAGACTTGGCTGTTGCGGCAAATTCGCTGAGAATGGACAAAGGCGGAATTAATGAGCCCAGCTGCTCTATGATGGTGCCGATAATAAGCGTGGAAAACAAGCCCAAAGCCATGGCACTTAATGCATCCAGCCCATAACGCTTAAAGAGTTTTGCTCCAAGGGATGGTTGCTTTACTTCCTGCATAATCATTCTCCTTTGGCAAGTTTCATCCAGTATAATGCAAGACTTGAAATACGTAAAGACGCATTGCACAAAAAGTGAGATAGCCGTGGCTCCCGTCAAAGCAAGCGAAACCTCAAGGAAAATCACGGCAAAAAAAAGGCAGGCGGCTTTTAATTGCAGCCGCCATGCCCTTTTGCTGTACCGATAGAATTATAAGACGTTGGAAGATGTGCATTCTACAAAAATGCTGTTATCTTTACGGCGGGTAAGCTTGGCCTTGTTTCCCATGCCGTCATCAATGGTCATCTTCTCCAATTCATTTTGGGTCATAAAGGTTACAACATCGCTCTCAACAAAGCCGACCCAACTCCTGCGGTCTTTTTGAGGCTTTTGTGTGCCTTCCACCATTTCTTCGATAGAAAGCCTTTTGTTTTCATCCATAAGTATATACCTCCTTGCAAAGTGCTTGTATAGAATACCTTATTTTTTTGTTTGCCACAACATAAATACGGTATTTTTACATTTCAGCAAGGGTGTGCAATTGTCAATTCTTCATTCCGGTCATAACAATGCCTTCCACAAAATATTTCTGGCAGATCAGGTAGACGATTATGCCGGGCAGGATGGAAAGACAGGTGGAGGCCATAGCCAGTTTCCAGTCCGTGCCGTAGGAGCCGGAAAATCTCTTCAAACCAAGGGCGATGGTATACATGCTGGCATCGGAAATATACACCGTCTGCAAAAGCACATCATTCCAGATGCCTATAAAAATGAACAATGCCACAACGATAATGGCAGGCAGGATGGCGGGCGTCAATATCTGTAAAAGAATCCGCACCCGGCCCGCACCGTCGATCTTTGCCGCTTCGTCAAGCTCCCTGGGCACTGTCATAATGAACTGGCGGACAAGGAAGATGTTGAAGGCGCCTCCGCCTGTCAGGTAGGGCAGAATCAGCGGCCAATAGGTACCGCCCAAGCCAAGGAAACGGATCCATACAATATAGAGGGGAATCAGTGTGACAATGGGCGGCAGCAGCAAGGATGCAATGCACAGCCCAAAGACGAAGCTTCGGCCGCGGAAATACAAACGGGCAAAAGAGTACCCACACATGACGGCAGTGATCGTACCGAAGATGACACACGGCAGCACAATGGTCATGGTATTCAGGAAATACTTGAAGAAGGTAAAGACCTCAAGGGCCTCCGTATAATTTGAGAACAGCCATCTGCTGGGGAAAAAATTCAGTGAGCCGATTTCAGGATTGGTCATCAATGAGGATCGGAAGATCCACCATAGGGGGAAGAGGGCAACCATGGCAAAAAGGATAATGAATATCAATGCGATGGTATTTGCAATCTTCTCCGTGCGCTTTTTGCTTTTGATGCTGCTCATGCTATTTGTCACCCCCTTCGTAAAACAGCCACGATTTGGAGGTGGCAAACAGGATCAGCGTGAAAACGCCGATAATCAGGAAGAAAATGAACGAAATGGTGCTTGCATAGCTCAGGTCGTTATTGATAAAGCCTGTGCGATACATGAGGAACGACATGAAGGTGTACTCAGGATAAGTGGTGCGGTTGCTTCCCGCATAGATGAGCGAGGGAACTACCACCTGCATATTGGCAATCAGGCTCATCAGCAGGTTGTAAAAGATGATAGGTGTCATACAGGGGAAGGTGATATGGATAAGGCGCTGCCAGGAGGAGGCGCCGTCAATTTCAGCAGCTTCATGGTATACCCGGGGCACATTGCCCAGCCCGGCCAGGAAAATGACAATCAAGTTTCCGCTTGCCCATACGGCAATAACCGCCAGGGATGGAATGATGAACTTTGAATCGACCAAAAAGGCGATTTTCGGGAGCCCGTAGCGTACTAAAATGGCGTTTAGCACGCCAAAGTCGGGATTATACAAAAGTCCCCAGCTCATGTACACAGCCATGGCGGGGATGATGTAAGGAACATAGAATACTGCCCGGAAAAAGCCTCTGGCAGGTACCTTTCGATTGAGCAGCATAGCGATGGTCATAGAGTAGACCATGCTGATACACACGGTGAGCACCGAATAGAGCACCGTAACTTTTACCGATGTCCAAAAAAACATATCCTTGGTGAACAGACGGATGTAGTTGTTCAGCCCCACAAAAATGGGCTGGGGCATGATGGCTGTCCATTTGAAAAAGGACAAAATGAATACCGATAGCAAAGGTAAATAGGTTATGAATGTAAGCCCCAGAAAGGCTGGGATCAGAAACAGCTTTGCCGCGCGCGCTTCTTGACGAGCCATTTTGGAGGCCGGTTTTATTGGCCTTTTCATGTCAACACCCCATCTGATAAGATCCGCCCGTGAAAAGACGCGGGCGGATCTTATCGGAATATCTTAGTTGCCCTGATTGGCAGCAATCAGCACATCCAGGCCCTTTGTAATGGCATCGGCCACTGTCCCATTACCGCTCCAGCAGGGTGCCAGAATGGTGCTGAGCGCGTCATTGAACAGGTTGGTTCTGTTCACCCAGTACCAGGAGGCGGGTTTTGCATAGTTCATGGCGTAATCCACAACAGCCGACTTGTATTCATCATAAGGCGGGAAGTTGGGATTGTCCACCCATTTGTGGGTTAGGGTTTCGTCGGTGTAGTAGCTGGACAGCACCGGCATCCAAATGCCGCTTTCGATCAAGCCCCAGGAATTTTCTTCTTTGGCATACCATTTCAGCCATTCCAAGGCTGCTTCCTGGTTTTTGGAGGTGGCGAAGGCTACGTTGACGCCGCCGGTGTTCAGGGTGACTTTTTCTTTCATATAGGGCATAACGCCTACGCCGTAATCCAGGCCATCACTTTGCCTGGCGGGGCCGAGAAAGACGCCTACACACCATTGACCATGGATGTACATGGCGGCATTGCCGTTGACCAGGTCCTGATCGATTGTATTGGCGGTGTTGGTGCCGTACTGGGGCGCTACATGGTGCACCAGATACAGGTCGGCAACGCGCTGCAGTGCTTCCATGGCTTCGGGCGTGTTGATGGTCACATTGCCATCCGCATCATACCAGGCGCCGCCATTCATGACAGACCATACTTCCAGCTGCCAGAAGTCGGGGCACAGCATCACGCCGTAGCGCTTGATATTGTTGGGATCGAATTTTTCGGATTTTGCGTTGTTCCCGTTTACGTCCAAAGTCATTTCTTTGGCTACGTCTACAAAGGTATCCCAGTCCCAGGCGCTATCGGCATTGGCGGGAGGAGGTGTTACGCCCGCGTCGGCAAAGGCTTTGCGGCTGTAGTAGGTAAGAAGCACTTCGTTGGCTACGGAGTACCCCACGGGTTTACCGTTGTAGGTGAAGGCAAGGCTGTCCAAGGGCTTGGCTTCCTCGGCGCCGTACATATTGCTCACGTCTGCCAGCATACCCTGCTCAGCCCACATGAGTACAGCGTCTTCCGCCATGATACCCGTATCGGGCAGGTTATTGCCCACCGCACGGGTGTTCAGCGTGCCTACATAGTCCGCACGGTCGATCTGGATGATCTCCACATGGATTTTGTCCTGCTCGCTCTCAAACTTATTAATGGCTTCCTGAAGAACTTTAACTTCTTCATCATTGCCCCACATGGAGTAGGTGATGGTGACACGGTCCTCGGCCAGTGCGGTTAGGCATGATGCCATCGACAGCATCATGGTCAGCACAATTGCCAGACTCAAGAGTTTGGTTCCCTTTTTCATGTCTTTTGCCTCCTAATTTATTTAATACACGTCCGTGTATTATAATCTTCCGTGTCGGGCATACGAAGCGCATTATTATGTAGCAGCAGGAACCCTCTCACCATCCGAAACGTTTAGATATACCTGCATTTCACCTTCGCCGCGGTTGGCCCATAAGTGGTATGGGATTAACGTGATGTCCGCCTCTTCCCACCTTGGCAGCCGGTTCTGATACAGATCGTTATCATCGGCAAAGACTGCCCTTGTGCCGCGTGTCCTAAGGGAGACGGTGCCGCTGCCGGCAAAGGATTCCGCCTCGGTGAAGGCGGCAGTGTGGGGGAGCCTCAGGCAGGCGATGCCTTCGCCGTTGTCTGCCTGCTCTGCGCAATAGACGATAGGGCCGCGCATGACAGCGGCTTTGCCCACGTTGCCTGCTACCTTGGGGTGGGACACAACATACCGCGGCCGCAGATCATAGGTTACATGGACGACATCACCCGGCTGCAATGAGGATAAATGTATATATCCATTTTCTGCTGACATGGACCAATCTTTTCCGTTGACCTGCAAAACCTTGATGGGTGCAAGCCCGGATTGCCTGATGGCCACATTTTGTGTACGGCCTGACACCTCAATGCGAAGCGTATCACCAAAGGGGTACTGTGTATCAAGCTCCAGCGAATAAGCGTCTGTCTGAATTCTGGAGGCAAGAGGAATGTGGATGAACAGCGTGTCATTCCTGATGCTGAAAGCATAGCTGCCAATACTCATGATGGTACGCGCAATATTGGTGGGGCAGCAGGCACAATCAAACCATTTTTGACGGACGGGTTTTACGTGCTGTAAACCCGGGGTGGAATGGCAAAAAGATGGATGGACAGCAAGAGGCCCCACGTAGAAGAACTCCGTCCCTGTCAGGGCGATCCCGCCCAGCACCTGGTTAAAGAACGCCCGCTCCACCGTATCGTAATACGCCCCGTCTCCTGTAAGGGCGGTCATGCGCGATGCAAACATCATCAGCGCTACCGAGGCGCAGCTTTCGCCGTAGATGGTATCGTTGGGCAGATCAAAATCCGTGGTGAAACTTTCGCCGTACTCGGTGGAACCCACACCGCCTGTGATATACATGCGCCGCTGAGTGACACTATGATAGAGTTTTTCGCAGGCCTCCTTCAGCACCTGGTCATCCTTTAGCCTTGCCAGGTCCGCCATGGCGCTGTACATATACAACGCTCGCACCGCATGGCCCACCGCCTCCTGTTGGTATGCCGGTTCAGTATGGGTCTGGGCATACGTCCGCTCCTGAATGACGGGAAGATGAAAAATGTCCTTGAACTTTGGACTTTGGCGCTCCAAAACGAAGTAGAAGGGTTCTTTTCCGCGCTGAGTGATAAAGTAATCTGCCAGCTTCAGGTAGGCAGCGTTCCCGGTTGCTCCAAAAAGCTTTACCAGCCCGATTTCAACTTCCTGATGCCCGGGATAGCCTGGAATCTGACCGGCGTCCGTACCGAAGACTTTTGCCAGATAATCTGCAAAGCGGCAGGAAACATCAAGGATGTGCCGCTTACCCGTTGCATTGTAATAGGCTGCTGCTGCTTCAAACAGGTGTCCGGCGCAATACAGTTCATGGCCTTCCTGCAGATTTGTAAACCTGCCTTCCGGCTCTTGAATGGTGTAATAGGTGTTGATGTAACCATCGCTGCCCTGGGCTTTGCCGATCAAGCCGCAAACATCATCCGCCAGCGATTCCAGATCTTGACCACCAAGCGCCTCAATACAGTACGATACTGCTTCCAGCCACTTGTACAAATCGCTGTCTTGAAAGATATTGCCGTAATATTCGCCCTCGGACAGCTTGGCTGCAATGCGGAAATTCTCGATGCAATGGCTCTTGGCTGCACCTTCAACCCGGTCGTGCAAAGCTTCCCATTGATAGGACAGCACCTTTTCCTTTACGAGTTTTTGCTTACCCTTCAATATGCCATCCGTTAAGCTGATGCTTTTAAGGGGCAAGGCCGTTGCAAGCTTCATACACAATCCACCTTGTAAATGATTTATTTGGTTTGACAATATCAACAATATAGCAGATGACCATTCTATATCATTTTCTTCGGATATAATTTGTGTGGAGAAATTTAATCGTTTAACTTCTGAGGGCATCATAGCATAGCGCGTTTGGAATGTCAACATCCATTTTGAAAAATAAGGTTCTTGGAAAATTTAAAAAATGGACAAATGTCCTTTTATATGATATGGTGCATCTGTTATAACGCAATAGAGAAGGTGCTTTTCATATGCTGCGTGAAATGAATGGCAAGGCTCCATTGCCTCCGGACGGCGGCTGGCGGTACTTGTTTGAACACTTTAACAGTAAGGTTGAAAAAAGCGTACGCATGCTCTCCCTGCGTTCGGACGAAACGATTTTGCGGATGCAGGATGAAGCGACAAAGGTGTATCTGCTGATGTCTGGTTCAGTCACTGTGCAAAACGAACATCAAGACGGCACGGTATATGCTTATGCCACCTTTGAAGCGCCCAGCCTTTTTGGCGAATTTGAGGCTTTTGCCGGAAGCACCTATTATCGCGGCACGCTTGTCTGCCAAACGGACTGCCAGTTGGCTGCCATGACCCGGGAAGCATATCTTGCCTGGATGCGCAGCGACGCGGAGGCGCTGTTTTGCCGCATGCAGCAAATTACGCGGGAACTGGTGAATCAGGCAGGTAGCGAGCGGAGTTTCCTGTTTTTGTCAGGCAGCGAAAGGCTGATGGCGTGTCTGGCGAACGCCTACCGAAACCGGCAGCAGAACGGCATATGCCTTCTTTACAGCACTCATCAGCAGCTTGCCGATGAGATCGGGGTATGTGTGAAGACTGTGCAGCGGAGCCTGAAAAGTCTCAAAGAACAGGGCTTGGTCACCATTGCAGGCAGAAAGCTGCGCATAGACGGCACCCAGTATGCCAGAATGCAGCAACTGATGGAACATACCCATAACAATCCTGATTTGGAGGGATAATTATGCCAATATCGGCCGCATACAGAGTTGTTACTGCAACTAATCTGACCCATCAGCAGAAGGTAAATGCCCTTGGCGGTATCGGTGAGAATACCCTGGATGTGCTGAGCGTTCCGGAACGGTTCCAATTTTATTATGAGCATGGCGCGTTGTGCGACATGAACGAAGGCCATGCCCCTTACCGCCCCCGTTATGTAATGGTGGATTATGATAAATTTGTCCGCCAGGGAAGCCTGTTCTTGCGCATTCAACCTCCCAAGGACCTGGATGATTTGCTGAACGCGCTGATGATTCTTTATCATCATGTGCCCTCCATCACCAATAAGCCCGTATACCTGGGCAATATCGACAAATTGATAGAGCCCTTCCTTGCCGGGGTTACCGATGAGGAAGCACTGCCGAAAATCCGCCGGTTTCTGGATTATTGCGACCGCACCATTGCCAATGCTTACAGCCACGCAAACCTTGGCCCCGAGGCTACACGGGCGGGACGGCTGATCTTGCAGTTGGAAGCCGAGCTGCAAAATGAAGTGCCCAATTTCTCGTTGAAATATGATCCGGCCATCACACCAGATGACTTTGCGGAACAAGCAATCGCCTGCTCCATAAGCTGCGCCAATCCAGCCATTTGCAATCACCAGGCGCATAAAAATACCTATTCATTTGATTATGGGGTATCCTCCTGCTACAATGTGCTGCCGCTGAGGGGCGGGGCATATACACTGTCCCGAGTGGTGTTGCCAAGGCTGACCAAGATGGCTGACGGTATTGACCAATTTCTGAATGAGCTATTGCCCGATGCCCTTCTGGCTTTGGGGCAGTATATGAATGAGCGGGTAAGCTTCCTGGTTGAAAAGTCGGGCTTCTTTGAATCCAGTTTTCTTGTAAAGGAAGGCTTGATTGAACGGGATCGGTTTGTGGGCATGTTTGGCGTGGCCGGGCTTTGCGATTGTGTGAATCACCTGCTTAGGGAAAAGGGCCTACGCTATGGTACTGATGCGGAAGCGGATGACCTGGCCGACCGAATCATGACCATTATAGCCGATTTTGCCGCTGCATTCCCTGCAAAATACAGCGAGGTTGCAGGCGGGCATTTCCTGCTCCATGCCCAGGCCGGACTTTCTACCGATGAAGGCGTTACTTCAGGGGTGCGGATTGTGGTGGGGGACGAGCCTGCCAATCTCCTGGATCACTTGCGGCATTCAGCCCGGTTCCACCGTTTCTTCCCCACAGGCTGCAGCGATATCTTTCCGTTTGAAAAAACGGTGCTTCGCAATCCTGCCGCATTACTGGATATTGTCAAGGGCGCTTTTGCCCTGGGGGACAAGTATTGTGCGTTTTATGCTTCTGACAATGACCTGATTCGCATTACGGGGTATCTGGTTAAGCGCAGCGATATCGAGCGCTATGATCAGGGCGAAGCCGTTTTGCAGGACAATGTGATCAACGGCAGCACCAACTACAAGCTCAACCGCCTGAAAGATCGAAAGGTACGCCATGCCGATGCAAAAAGTGACGGTCAATAAAGTACTTCCCTATTCGGTGGTGGACGGTCCAGGAAATCGAGCTGCGGTGTTTCTGCAGGGCTGCAATATTGCCTGCGCATACTGCCATAATCCCGAAACCCAGCAGCTTTGCAATGGATGCGGAGCTTGCATAGGTGTTTGCCCAACAGGAGCATTGTCTCTGCGGGATGGGAAGATCCAATGGGATGAGAGCATTTGCGCCCAATGTGACACCTGCGTGCAAACTTGTGAAAATCACGCCAGCCCGAAGGTGTTGCACCTTGACGCGGAGGAGGTGTTTCACCGCATTTCCCGCAGCCTGCCCTTTATCCGGGGAATTACCGTCTCCGGGGGTGAATGCACCTTATATCCGCAATTTCTGACTGAATTATTCACACTGTGCAAGACAAAGGGACTGCACTGTCTGATTGATTCCAATGGCATGACGGATTTTGCAAAACTTCCTGGATTGCTTTCCGTGTGCGATGGGGTTATGCTGGATGTGAAAGCCTGGAACGGCGCAGTATACAAGCGCCTGACAGGCGGAGACAACGATGTTGTGAAGCGGAACCTGTCCTTTTTATATGACAATGGAAAACTCTTTGAAGTGCGCATCGTCTGCCTGCCGGGGGAGGTGGATGCAGAGGTCGTTTTGCAGGGTATCCGGGATACCCTGGGCTGCAGGAGCATAGCCGCGCTGCCGCTGAAACTTAT
>JAEVYX010000117.1 GCA_023392515.1 Bacillota bacterium
TGCTGGGTACCCCCCCCAGCAGGTTGGTAAAGGGTGAATCTGCGTTGAGTGTAGGGCCTTTCAGGTCCTTTTCCAGCACCGGGTTTCCCGCGTCGTCAAAAAGGAGCTTGTCGTACATATCCCGGCCATGCTCATCCTGCATCACTTCTTCGTGGATGATGTTGCCGGCCTTGTCATAGTCGTATATCGTGGCAAACGCGGGTGCAAAGGAATCGCCTACCACCAGGTTTGAAGCCTTGAAGGAGTTGTTTACAACCCATATAAAAGGGAATAGTGTTGTAAAAGCCCACAAACTCAATATGAGATAGATTACAGCCTTGCCGAGGGTGAAGTGCCTTCTTTTCATAGCTCATCCCTCCGCCCGGCTGTGAAGGGTCAGCAGCCGGTTCATGACAAGGGCAATTGCCACGCCAAAGGAAACAATTACAATGGAGATGGTGGAACCATAATCTACATTCTGGGCCACAAAAGCCTGATTGTGCATATAAGTGCCTAAAAAGTAGGTAAGGCCGTTGGGTGCGCCGTTTTTGGCAATAACCGTTGGCAAGTCAAACACTTTGATGGCCCCGGTTACGGCCAGCGTGGTGCAGGTGATAAGCACATCGGCAATCAGGGGCAGCGTGATGTACCGTATCTTTTTAAGACCCGTAGCCCCGTCCATTTCTGCGGACTCGTACACCTCTTCCGGAACGCCGGAAAGCCCCGTCAAGAGAATCACAAAATAAAAGCCTACATACTGCCATAACGCGGGAAGGGTTACCATCCAGAAAGCCTTGTCTTTATCAAGCCAGACGATCTTTTCCAATCCGAAAAAGCCGCGAATCTGGTTGAACATACCGCCATCATAATAATAAAACAGGTTGAACATGAGCCCAATGGCGGTGGCGGAAATGACGATAGGGAAAAAGTAAACCACCCTAAAAAACTGCTGACCCTTTTTGATATTGTCTACCATCAGCGCCAGAATCAGCGCAATACCCACCTGAAACACCACGGTGAGGCCCATAACTTTTAGGGAGTTGAACAGCGCAATCCGGGCGGTAGGGTCTCCCACAAAAAATTTCTGGTAATTGCTCAGACCTATAAAATTTTCCATCCGCCCTGTCATGCTTTGGATATCAAACATGCTGTTGTATATATTCACCAGGAAGGGATAATACAAAAACAATACCATCAGCGAAAACGCCGGGATAAGGAACAATAGCAGCGGGCGCCTGTCCCGGTAGAGCATGGCCGTTCCTCCTTTGCCGGCATTCGCCGGGAGTTTTCAAAAGCCGGGCCGCCTTTATGGGGCAGCCCGGCGGTTTTTGTAGATGCTTTTTAATTACTTGGCGAAGGGTTTCAGCCCCATAACCTCGGTCCAAACCGCTTGAGGATCGGCGGTACCGTCCACCAATGCGGGGGCCTTGGCGAACCAGGCGTTGCGGGCTTCGGCGTTCATTTCATCCTGGAAGGGAGCCAGCATCACCTTGGCGTTGTTGATCATCTCATAGGAGCTGCTGAGAAGCTTGCCGCCAAAGGAGAAGCCGCCCAAGCGCACGCTGTTTTCCGCGTTGGTAAGGTAGGCAAGCAGGCTCACGGCCGCCTCGCGCTTGGCGGGATCTTCCCAAGCCTTGCGGCTGAGGTAGAAGCCCATGGACACGCCGCCGACAAAGGCGGTGGGTTCCGCGTCTTCCGCATAGGTGGGGAAGGGGATGGCAACGGTGGTGTCCCAGCTGGCTTCGGCAATGCCGTTGGCGAACCAGGAACCGTCCAATTGCATAGCAGCCTTCTTGTCCCGGAACATTTGGGACATAACGGCCTCTGTGGTGGCGTTAGCATCCTTGGCGAATGCGCCCAATTCATACAGCTTGTTCAGCAGCGCCATGCCCTCTTTCCAGGATTCAGGCACTTCATCAATGGTGGTGGGGCGGGCTTTGTGTTCGTCAGGGGTTCCGCTGGCGATAATGGCAAACTCCAGGATGTAATGAGGCACATCGGCAAGGCTTACGGAGATGGGAACGATGCCCACTTCGTTAAACTTCTTGATAGCCGCTTCCAGCTTGGCCCAATCGGTAGGCAGTTCCAGGCCGTATTGCTCAAACAGGTCGGTGTTCACGAACAGGCCTTCCCAGAAAGCACGGACGGGAATCGCATAGATGGTGCCGTCCGCTTCTGCGATAGCGGCATTTTCCGCCAGCTTTAGTTCGGGATAAGCGGCGTTGATCTCGCTGATGGGAACTACCTTGTCCAGGATTGGGGCGGAATCCGCGGTCTTGGCAAAGTAGAACAGCACATCCGCCTCATTGCCGGCGGCAAAGTCGTTCAAAACGCCGGTTTTCCAGGCTTCGTCAGAGGTGGCAGAGGCATCCTCTACCTTGTTCCCGGTATCTTTTTGCCAGTTTTCCAACAGCTCCACATATACATCGGCGGCGGCGTCGGTTCCGGCAAAGGTGGAAACGGTCTTTAGTGTCACGCCGTCCGCCAGGGCGGCAGTGCCCAAACTCAGGGCAAGAACAAGGGCCACGAAAAGGGCAATCGCTTTTTTCATGGAAACAGGTCCTCCTTTATTTGTCTCTCAGATCAGGTTGAGTTTATTATACCAAGAGAATCTTTTCCACGTCATTGCCTTAAAATGTCATTCGTTGTGTCTGGTTGTGATGTTGTATGTTCCAGGGGTATGAGTACGGCTGCAACTGTATCCCCATGCGCGTCCGATGTGATTTTAAGCATGGCCCGGCCCCCGTAAATCAGCCGCAGCCGCTGGCTTACATTGCGGATGCCCACATGGCCTTCCCCTGTCCCGTCTTCCTTCAGAAGGGCGGATATCCGATCCCGATCCTCCTGGCTTAATTTGCGGCCGTTATTGATAACCTCAACATGCAAATAGAGTTCGTCGGAAAAAACATTCAAGCGGATATGCCCGCCCCCGGCGGGGGCTATGCCATGCTCAATGGCATTTTCCAATAAGGTTTGAATCACCATTCTTGGCATAGTCTTTGGAAGCAGCGCCGGATTGACATCCTTCCAGACAGTCAATTTTTCTGAAAAGCGCAGCTTTACAAAATAGAAGTAGGCGTCGGCTACCTCCAGTTCTGTTTTTAAAGTTGCCAAATGAGCCTCGCTCACATCCAGCCCGGCATTCATTAAAACGCTCAAGGCCTCCACCATGGCGGCAATGGTGCCATTGCTATCCATGCGTGCCTGCCAAGTGATCATTTCCAGGGCATTGTTCAAAAAGTGCGGATTGATGCGGCTTTGCATCGCCTCAATCCTGGCGTCCCGCAGCGCGATCTCTTCCTTGTAAACCGTATCTACCAGCCGCCGGATCTGCGTACTCATGCTGGAAAAGGCGGTTCCCAGCCGCCCAAGCTCGTCCTGACCGTGCATGGGCACCGTAACGCCCAGTTCACCCTCTTGCATTCTTTGGGATGCGTTGGATAATAAAAAGATGGGCTTTGCTATGCGGCGGTGGACAAACCACATGATGAAGGAGCCGATAGGTACAATGGCTAGCACCAAAAGAATCAGCAACTGCTGAAACCTAACAGTCTGTGCATAGACCACGCTTTTTTCCACCCCGACCCTTGTGTAAAGGGTGAAATCGCGCTGGGTTTCCTTTTGCACATAGTGCAAAACGTCCTTTTCTTCCCGGAGGCCAAGAGCTTCCTGCTCCCAGGAGACCGGTTCACCTTCGTACCGCAGGTAATCATCCAGCTGCACATCCAGATTGGTGCCCCACATTTGGCTGCAATCCAGCAGGGGAGCCAGCAGCTGGTTGATGTTCAACCCCAGCACCAGCATACCGTAACGTTCCATGCGCAGGTTGTAGAGATTTCGCACCAGATACGCCTGGCTGCCGGCGCAAAAAAAGCGGCAGCGTGTATCCAGGGTTTCCCCCAGCGATAGCACTGCCTCTTGATCCTCCTGTAAAAAACGGAGGGCGCTTTGATATCCGGCGGAGGTATACATGTATTCAGCCGGGTTTTCAGTACGAAAGTAGGATGCAAATGTGAACAGGCTCTCACGGCCGTATTTGCGCTCCAGATAGTTGCGGCTGATTCGGTAAAAATCCTGATAGGTGATTTTGCCGGCGGCGTAATCCCCCGCAGTAGTGGAAAGCTCCCCGTCATAGGTGACATCCTTGGCCATGCTGATCGCCTGTTTAATGATCTGCAGCGTCAGGTTCTGGGCATGCTCCGCTCCCAAAGTAAGAGCCGCTTCCGTCTTTTCCCTGAGCGCTCCGGAATAGGACAAGCCCATATACCCGCCCAAAACCAATGTAGGCAAAAGCCAGCACAGCAAAACCATCATCAGTATCCGAAACCGAAGCGAGCTTAAATAGGCACGGAATCTAGCGGGCATAAAGGGTGCCTCTCTTTTCTTGGGTATATCATTCGCACCCGATTTTGGATTATAATACAGGCATTTTCAGCCCCAGGAAGGCGGCCATCACGCTGCACATCCGGTCAGCCCTTACTCTATCGGGCATCTCGCAAAAAATCCGCAGCCGGGGCTCGGTGCCACTGAATCTGGCAATCAGCCAGCCTTCCCGGAAATATACCTTGCATCCGTCCAGGTAGGACACGGATAAAATTTCCTCGGGGAATTCCGGCAGCTTTTTTTCCTCCATCAACAGCCTTGACAGCGCTTCTTTCTTTTCTTCGTCAAAGGGCCAGTCGTATTCGGACATCCAGGTATATCCGAACTCCTCGTACATCTGCCTTGTGAGTACGCTTAGCTTTTGCCCTGTGGAGGCCAGCATTTCCACAAGAAGCGCGGCGGCATAAATGCCATCCTTTCCGTGGATATGGCCGCGCACGGTGAGCCCGCCGCTGGATTCCCCGCCAATGAGGGCGTTGTATTCATCCATCGCGGCGGAGATATGCTTGAATCCTACAGGCACTTCATACAAGGTCTCTCCGAAAGCGGCGGCCACCTTGTCCAATAAGTGGGTGGTGGCCAGGTTGCGCACCGCGGGCCCATGCCAGTGCTTGTATTTTAGCAGATAATAATATAGCAAAACAAGGATTTCATTGGGGTGAACAAACCGGCCCGTATCATCGATGAGGCCGATGCGGTCGGCATCCCCGTCGGTGGCAATACCAATATCAGCCCCGCTTTCCAATACGGCCGCCCGCAGGGCTCCCAGCGTTTCCACATTGGGGGCGGGAAGCCGCCCGCCAAAGAGCGTATCGTGGCGCTCGTGGATCACATCCACATCGCACCGTGCGGTGAGCAGAATGGTCTGCAGGGAGGTGCGGCTCACCCCGTACATGGGGTCCAGGATGACGCGCAGGTTCCGGGCGCGGATTACATCCATGTTCACCCCCCGGATAATGGCGTCCAGATACTGGTTTTGAGGGTTGATCTCCTCCACCATTCCGGAGCGCACCGCCTGTTCGTAGCGTATCTCCCGAATCTCCTCCTTGGGGATTGGGTTGGCGCTTTCCTGTATCTCGGCGGTAATTTCCGCCGCCGCGTCACGGCCGCCCTTGGTAAAGAGCTTGATGCCGTTGTAAAGCGCCGGGTTATGGCTGGCTGTGACGGCGATGCCGTAGCACAGCCCGTACATCTGCACCGTGAACATGATCAGCGGGGTGGGCGCTTCCCGGTTGATAAGCAGCGTGTGGATGCCTTCCGCAGCCATAACCCCTGCGGCCCACTCGGCTGCCTGCCGGGACAGGAACCTGCGGTCATAGCCGATGCAAAAGCCTTGACGGTTTGCTTCCTCCGCCCGCATCCTCCGGGCAATGGCCAAGGTCAGCCGCTGTACGTTTTCCTTGGTGAAGTCCTCGCCGATAATGGCCCGCCACCCGCCTGTGCCAAATGTAATCATGCGAATATACCGCCCCTTCCCTATTGCCGATATGCTTTTGTTCAGACGCCTTACCGGTCTCCCATGATAACCTCCACCCTGTGGACAGAACCCTTTTCACAAACGGGGATTTTATCCGTTTCCCGGCCATCCAGAAATACTCGGGCTACGCCCTTTTCCACATGAAGGGGATTTTTGACCTCGATGTGGAAGGTGGCGTCCCGGAAAACCCTGGTTGCGGAAAAACCTTTCCATTCTGCCGGAATGCAGGGGTCAATGGTAAGCCGGTCCCACTCAGGCCGAATGCCCAGCATGTATCTTGTGGCGGCATAATAAGCCCAGCCGGAGCTTCCTGTCATCCAGGGATGGCGTGCCCGGCCATGGGCGGTATGATCCCGGCCCATGATAAATTGACAGTAGGCATAAGGTTCGCTTTGCCGCACCTCGATTTGATCGTTCTGATTTTCGGGGAGCAGCGCATCGTACAGCCGCATAGCGCGGCTGCCCCGGCCCAGCATGGCTTCCGCTACCCAGGCCCAGGGGTTGGGATGGCTGAAAATGGCCCCGTTTTCCTTTACACCGGGGTATACCCTCGTTACAAAGCCTATGCTGTCGTCCGGTGTTTGAAAGGAAGGGGCATTGAGCATCAGCCCATAAGGAGTATAAAGATATTCCTCCACGGCGTTCATGGCCGATACACCCTGTTCCCGGGTGGCTCCGCCGGAAATCACTGCCCAGGTGTTGCTCTCCAGATGAACCTTCCCCTCTGCGGAGGATTGGGAGCCGATAGGCACACCCTGGCCGGTAATGCCCCGGAGGAACCACTTCCCGTCCCACAAAACCCGGCGGCAGGCTTCTCCCATTTCCTTTTGCATGGCCCGGTAGGTAAGCACATCCTCGCTGCGCCCCAGATGATTCGCCGCATCCAGAAAGTGATTCAGCGCCCACAGGAACAGGAAGGCGACCATGGCGCTTTCCCCGCCGCCTAGGTTGAGGCAGTCGTTCCAGTCTGCCCGCAAGCCCTTGGATATTCCATGGACACCCACCTGGCGGAAGGAGAAATCCAACGCTTTCTTCATGTGTTCGTATACCGTGTCCTGGCTTCCGTCGGCGTAGGGGATTACCTCGTGGAGAAAATCCACCTCTCCCGTCTCCCGCACATACTCGCAGATGGCAGGGATCAGCCACAGCGCATCGTCGGCGCACACATCCTTCAGCCCGTGGATCATGGCGCTTTTATCCGGGGTGGGTACTACCGTGGGGGACTGGAAGGATTGCTTTTTGCCGGGGGTGAACCAGGCAGGGTCGAACAAATGCAACCCATACCCTTCCCGTACCTGGCCGTGGAGAAGCTGGGTGAGCCGCGTACGGCACATTTCCGGGTTTGAGTGGGGGATACACATGGCATCCTGGGCCGTGTCCCGAAAACCAAGCCCTGTGCGGCCGCCTACTTCAATAAAGGAGGAGAATCTGGAAAACTGGACGTTGACCTCGCTTTGGTACAGGTTCCACAGGTTGAGGCTGCGGTTCATATTTTCATGGGGTGTGTGCACCGTAAGCTTTTGAAGCTTTTCATCCCAATAGGCGGCCACTGCGGAAAAGGCATTGTCCACCACCGTATAGGTATATTTCTCTCTGGCCTCGGCAGCTTTTTCGCCATCGCCCTGGCCCAGCAGAAAAATAATCCGCGTTTTTTCTCCCGGTCCCAGGGTGAGATGCTTATGCAGCGCCCCGCAATGGTTGCCGGTTTTTTCAAAACTGCCGCTGAGCTGCCCCTTTTCTACGCCCAAGGGGTTTGTCTCTGTGCGGTAGGGGCCGATAAAGGAGTCCCGCAGGCCATCGGCACTGTCCGGAATGAAGCTGGCGGCAAAATATTGATAGCTGTCCTCCTCATAATGGAGCTCATATTCCACCGCTCCATTCTTATATGCGGACCCGGCGGCATACAGACTCATCTGAAAGTTCTGGTTGTCCATGTCGATGTGATGAAAGGAGAATTCCACATAGCCGAATAGATCCAAAGTTCGGGTTTCATCTGTGATGTTTTCAAGACGGACATCCCAGACCTCGATTTCGTCATCCCTGGGGATAAACAAGGTCTGGCTGGCCCGGATGCCCTGGTATTCACACAGAAACCTGGAATAGCTCAGACCATGGCGGCATTCATACTTGGCTTTATCCAAGGGAATCCCCACCGGCTGCCAGCTGATGGACCAGTATTCTCCTGTAGCTCCGTCCCGAAGATACACATAATGGCCTGGCCGGTCCAGGGGGACCCCGTTGGGCCTGAATCTGGTAATGCGGTGATACTGGGGGGACCGAAGCCAGGCATACCCTCCCGCGTTTTGGGAGATTACGGCGCCCATTTCCTGGGTACCCAGGTAGTTGGTCCAGGATACAGGCACATCTACCCGGTCGATTACATATTCTCTGGCCGCATCGTCAAAATATCCATAGCGCATAAAACGCTCTCCTCCCATACCTTGGTTCTTCTATACATAATCCTATCACAGCCGCTGGACGGAAAAAATGCCTCCGTCTGGCTTTTGTTGTCTAGGATTGTTCCTTAGCCGGGCAGGGGAAAAGCATTACGCTGTCGAATGGAAAACCAAACCGAAAAGGACAACCTCAATTGATTGAATGACAAAAGCAAGGAGGCTTTTTGTATGACCTTGACCCCTGAAATCATCGCCAAGATGCTGGATCACAGCACATTGCAACCTAACCTGACGGAGGAGGATATCATTCGCGGTTGCAAAACCGCCCTGGAATATGGCACCGCATCCGTATGCGCACGGCCGGGGGACATGCCCCTTGTGGTAAAGCTTTTAAAGGGCAGTGATGTCAAGCCCTGCACCGTGATCGGCTTTCCCCACGGCGCCCACAAAATGGAGATCAAGGTGTTTGAAGCCCAAAAGGCGCTGGATGACGGCTGCACGGAATTGGATATGGTTCTGAATATCGGGCGCCTCCTGAGCGGAGACGAGGATTATGTTCGGGAAGAAATCCGGCAGATAGCAAACCTTGCCCATGAGCGGGGCGCACTGGTGAAAGTCATACTGGAAACCTGCTATTTGAGCGATGCACAAAAGGCAGCCGCCTGCCGCTTAAGTGAGGAAGCCGGGGCGGATTTTGTAAAAACCAGCACCGGATACGGTTCCAAAGGCTGCACGATCGAAGATTTGAAGCTCATGCGCAAGTCCGTTTCCCCCAAAGTCCTGGTAAAAGGCTCCGGCGGTATCCGGGATCTGGATACTGTGCTTTCCGCCCGTGCCGCAGGGGCGTCCCGCTGCGGGGTCAGCGCCACCAAGGCCATTATGGAGGAAGCGCTGCGCCGCTACGCCGAAGGAACCCTTAAGGAAGCAGAACTGCCTTCTGCTTTTGGTGAAGGGTATTGAGAGATACTGGGGGGCACTGCCCCCCAGACTCCCCGCTGAAGGGATTACATCCCTTCAAAATCCCTATATTTGCCGCGCATGCGCGGCAAAATGAGGATTCCAAAGGGCATCATGCCCTTTGGTCGGGAGTATGAGGGCTGAAAGCCCTCATCGTTCCTCTCTTATTTTCTGCTGGTGTCCCCATTGATGCAGCGGTAATACACCGTGTCCGGCTCAAGGGTTACGCCGTCCCTGGCAAACAGCTCATCAATGGTTACGAACATATAGCCCTGCTCTTCCAGGTAGGAGATAACCCCGTCCGCCGTATCGGCGGCTTTTTCTTTTATATCGTGAAAGAGGATGATATCCCCATCCGAGACCTGCTTTTTCACCGTGTTCAATATGTTTGCGGGGGACAGGCCCCGCCAGTCGTACGTATCCAAAGACCACTGGATCAGCGGCCAGCCCGCTTTTGCATTGATCATCTCATTATACAGGCCAAGGGGCACCCGGTCGTACCTGGGCAGAAGGCCAATAGCCTTCTGAAGTGCGGCGTTAAACATGGTCACCTGCCTGCGTATCTGGGAGGCGCTAGACTTGGACACATTCCCGTGATGGTAATTATGAGCCGCCACAGCGTGCCCTTCGTCATGCTCCCGCTGAACCAGGTCCTGGTTTTCCTTGATCCTGTTCCCGAGTATGAAAAAGGTGGCGCGTACCCCGCGCTCCCGAAGCTTGTTAAGCAACTGGGTGGTAGGTGTCCGGGAAGGGCCGTCATCATAAGTAAGGGCTACAAATTTATAGGCACTGTTGTCGGTCTGCTTTTCCGCCTCTTCCGTCATCATCCCTGCAAGGGTAGGATACATGATCGTTACTTCAAGCAGGGTGTTCCGGCCGGGATAGACTTCGCTGGCGGGATAATGCAGCACCAGGGACATGGCATGCAATGTGAAATCCGCCTGCTGAAGCGATTCCCGGGTCAGCCAGCCATTCAGCACATCCGCTTCAGGCTCCACATCCGGGAAATAGGCCCGAACCTGCCGGCCCACTTCATCGTGCAATACGTCCCAGGCCGGGCTGTCCTCGGGGAAAAGATCAGTCAATAGAACAGGCTCGCCGGTTTCCATGTCATACGTACGGGAGACAAGGTCCGTGCTTTCAAACTGCCGCTTTACGGTAACCCTGGCGGTAATCAAAAAGCTGAGCCAGGAGGTGCCGGTCCGGCTATACCGGCAATCCACATCCAGCCGGGAATTTTTGGTCGTGGCGTTCCCCGCTTTGGGAAGCGTACCACTCAAAGCATCCCGGTACTCATTCATGATATCGGACATCTCATCGTTGATTTCCGCACGTTGGGTGTGGGGATACCACATGCGCACTACGCTTTTATTGTCTTGCGCGGTTTCCCATTTTTCAAGTGTTACCTGCTGGCATGTAGGCGTGCCGGAAGCTGCTTCGCCCAGCACCTGAATTGGCGTAAATAAAAGACAAAATATCATTGTCAGGCATAAAAGACTTTTCAAAGGAGCATCCTTCCTTTATAGGTTCATAATGCAAGCATACCACACCCATGGCCCCGCTTCAACCGTTTTCACCATAATTTGCACATTGATATGCAAGCGGAAAAAACTCAGGCTTATTCTGTGGTTGTTTTCATATTTTTCGCATACTGTTCACACTTTTTCCACGGCAAATTCATATACGCCCGGTAATATAAAGCCATTCAAAAAACAACGGCGGCCGCCCCCCGCAGCGCGCCGATGATATATAAGCCGCCTGCAGAAAATCCTGCAGGCGGCTATTCCTTTTCGTCCGTTTACAATTGTTTGCCCGCAGGCATACGATGATTAATGCATCCTTTGAGTTTTTGTCATATGCCTTGAACTTAACGTTTTCCGGCATTTCGGAAAGTTTCAAATCCCATCACATCAGGCTCGGCGCTCCGCAAATTATACCGCCGGTTCATCGACATGGGGTATCCGGCGCTCGGACAGCGTATACCAGATAAACATGAGGATACCCCGCAGCGCCGCAGAGACCGTAATGCCCAGCCACAACCCGTTCAGCCCCATCCATTGCGCAAACAGCCAGCACAGGAGCGGGCGGATCAGGTTGGATGCGATGCTGCATAGGCTGGGGGGCAGCGTTTGGCCAATGCCCCGGAAAGTACCGCCGCATGCTCCCTCCAGCGCCATAAACAATTGACACCCGGCTAAAATGCGCAGGTAAGTAGCGCCCATTTCCAGAATCTCCGGAGGTTCTCTCAGGAAGAGCGAAAAGAAAAACCGTCCGCCAAATATCAAAAGCAGGGTTACTACAATTTCCCAACCGAGCAGTGCGCCCAGCGAGATACGGTAGCCCCGCCGTATGCGCTTCCAACTGCGCGCACCGTAATTCTGCCCGATGAACGCAGTGACCGCCGAGGAAAACCCGCCGCCAATCAGCCAGGACAGCGATTCAATCTGGCTGCCTACGCGCTGCACAGCCACCGCGGTTTCACCGTACCATGCGGACACCATGCTGGTAACTACCATTGCAAGCGCTGTAAAGGCTCCGCTCTCCAATGCGACGGGGAGGCTCCAGCGCAGGATTTGACGTATTCTGTCACGGCATAGCCGGCCCAGAACGCGAAAGTGCATAAACGGCCTTTGCGGGTGGCATTTCGCAAACCATACAAACAGCACACAAACCATGCCTTGAGCAATAACCGTTGCAATTGCCGCACCGCTTACACCCAGGCCAAGCACCAGAATCATCAGCGGATCCAGCACCATATTAACGACAAGGCCTACAGCGTTTGCTAAGAAGCTGAGCCTGGAGTTTCCCGCGCCGTTGAATGCGCCGGTAATGGCGGCAGACACGTAGGTGAAGGGAATGCCTATCCCTACAATGCGCAGATAATCGCAGGTGCTTGCAAATACACCCGGCTCTTTCACCTGCAGCAGCGCGACCAGCGGCTCAGCCAGTGTCACCAGAACCAAACCGTAGAAGCAGCCCAATATCAGCGCAATCCGGACGGATTCCTGGGCATATCTCAGCGCAGCATCCGCATCGCCCCTGCCCAGGTTTTGGGATGTACCGATCTCCGCGCCTATGCGGCCGATCATCATCAGCGCCATGCTCAGCCACAGGAACATGCCTGCCAACCCGCTGGCTGCCACCGCCATGACCGAGTTTTCCATGCGCCCCAGCCAGAACATGTCGGTCAGGTTATATGCCATCTGCATCAGCTGGGTACCCATAATCGGTACAGCCACCTGCATCAGCTTCTTCAGAATTCCGCCCTGGGTTAAATCAAAGGTGTTTGAAGTCATCTCTGCGATCCATCTTTCCTATTGCATAGCCTTCTCATTATGCGCAGCCAATGCAGTGCTGTCAAGCAAATTGAAATGCAGCCATACCAAAACATTCTTTTTTCGATAGGCTGAATCTGTAGGTTTGTCAAACATGTTGGACAGTGAGGGAGCGGAGGAACTCGAGAGGGGAAAGCCATGCAAGAGGACGCATGGGGAGGTTGTTGCTGCGACTTTGGTGGGCAGCTAGCTGCCCACAAAAGTCGGCGAGGGAGTAAAAGGAGTGCGAATCGTAGAAACGCTTTTGGTCTTCCCTGTGGCTGCGTTCTACCTTGCCATTGTGCCTAGGGGTATAAGGTCGGATCAGCTTGTGACGAATTTCCTTG
>JAEVYX010000118.1 GCA_023392515.1 Bacillota bacterium
CAAGGAAATTCGTCACAAGCTGATCCGACCTTATACCCCTAGGCACAATGGCAAGGTAGAACGCAGCCACAGGGAAGACCAAAAGCGTTTCTACGATTCGCACTCCTTTTACTCCCTCGCCGACTTTGGTGGGCAGCTAGCTGCCCACCAAAGTCGCAGCAACAACCTCCCCATGCGTCCTCTTGCATGGCTTTCCCCTCTCGAATTCCTCCGCTCCCTCACTGTCCAACATGTTTGACAAACCTACAAAAAAGCAATTAATCAATAGAAGAAGTATGCGGATGCGACGATAAGGGAAATATCTGGTTCATCAATAATGATACTCAAAAAGCTGCAGTTTTACAAGGTAAAGCCCAGATGCTTATAGAAAACATTTATTACCATTGGATGATATCTCAATAGGGGAGAGAAGAAAAATATGATAGTCTACAATAAGCTTGTGCGAGATAGCATTCCAGAAATTATAGAAGCCTCCGGAAAACGATGTGATACCTGCTGTATTCTGTCTAAGGAGGAATGTCTCGCAATGTCGAGAACCAAGCTGCAAGCGGAAATTGCAGAATATGAAGAAAGCGGCGAATTGTAAGAACTCGCCGATATTCTCGAAATTCTGCATGCACTGCCGATGCATAGGGTTTCACACCAGAGGAATTGGATGCTGTATGAGCGCAAAAAGCCAATGAACGTGGGGGATTCGAAGCTTTTCTATTAAAAAAGGCTTTCCCCATCATGGAATCTACACGCTTATCCCTGTGTACAATGGCAGTAGTGTGACATATTAATTCCATGCAGACGATGGATCAAACATAAATCATCCATAAGGAAATGTGCTATGGGAGGTTTCACTGCGTGAAGTATTTTTCCGTCAACGAGTTCAACACATTTTGCTTTCATGATGCTTGGATTATAAATATATACCAACTTGGCACCGACCTTGTTGCCGAGTTGGCGGCAATGTGCGTCAGCACCCAAAACTCCCAGAATCACGAAGAAACCGATATGCAAATCGAGTCCGCAATGGTTAAATTTTCAGACTTTTCCATGATTTCCGCCAGAATCTATGGCTATACCATCACATATCCAGATAAAAGCGTTGAGGTAGTAGAAGACAGGGCGGTACCGCCCGGCGAATTTGCTACGCTGATCGGGCTGCTCAAGGAAGGCTGGATCAAAGACAGTACACTAACTGACAACTTATATGGCCTGAACCTTTTCATTGGAGAGAAACTAAACGATCTATATGACATCACGTTTTCCGCATCAGCCTTTACCGTCGCCTGGGATGAATACAGCGGCCCCGCCTGGTATATGAGGAAGTAGTATCGACTTAGAGGGAGGAGTACACCCATGAAACGCGCCGCCCGTATTGCTGCCCTGGTGACCGTCCTTTTGTGGACTGGCTAAGCGAATTGTCCGATTATGTGCACTGGTTTAACAATATCCGTTTGCACGGCACATTGGGCTACATGTCACCGACGGATTTCAAAAAAGCCTACACCTCATAATTTTTGTCCGATTTAGGGTTGACAATCCGATTGCGCAAGTCTTTTGTTTTGCCCAATTTAAACGATCGCTATAAAGTCGGGCCTTTGGCAAATAAGGACATGCCAAGTGTGGGGAGTGAACACGACCAAACGGTCATGAGATATCAAGTGATAATACCGGGCGGGGAACCGGCTTTGGTGTACACTTCAATTTTGCATGAATGAGGCATACAAGTTTTTCAATTACTGAGATCAGCTTATAAATTGGAAATCAATACTACCTGGAATCAAGGAACCTGTCAGATAGGCACCGCGTTAAATCTATATAGAAATTCATATTTCTAAGATCATAGCGATTGAGGTGTCTTTATGGAAAGACTCTTGGTTTGGATCATGGTTGGAGTGCTGGCACTTGGTTTGGTACCCGGATTAGCCGAAAGTTATGAATCGGCAAATTCAAACCTGGTGGAAGCAGAAGCGTTGGCTAATGCCGCGGCAGTTAAGCCTTCGAATGCGGCATTAACGCCTACCCCTGCTCCACAAAACGGCGATATTATTATAGCGACAGATGGGGAGGAGACTTCTGATTCCGAAAACACAGCTTATACAAGCAAGCTGAAAAACGGTTCCACCGGGGAAAAGGTGAAACAGCTTCAAACCAGGCTGACGGAGCTGGGGTATTATCAAGGCCCTATTTCCGGAAAATATTTAAGCAAGACTACAGCGGCCGTGATTGCATTTCAAAAAAAGAATGGGCTGACTGCAGACGGCGTAGCAGGCGAGGGAACCTGGAACCTTATGTTCAGCGCCGATGCGCTGGACGCTTCCGCAGCCCCCCGCCCTACTCCGGCCCCCGCGCCGGTACCCTATGCCATCACTGTCGATGTGACAAATCAGGTGGTTACCGTATATGGGCTGGATGAAAACAATGAGTATACAAAGATAGTAAAGCAAATGATATGTTCCACCGGTACGGTGTCCAATCCCAGCCGGGTTGGCGACTGGACCCTGAACGGGAAAACCGCCCGGTGGGCTTACTTCCCCAAATGGGGCGGGAATGCCCAGTATTGGACCAGGATCAACAGCTCCATTGCTTTCCATTCTGTACTCTACCGTACGCCCGATCCAATGGAATTGGCTACAGGTTCCTATTATGCGTTAGGCACCCGGGCATCCCACGGCTGTATTCGTTTACAGGTGAGCGATTCAAAATGGATTTATGACAATGTGGGAAAGGGTACAGTTGTCACGATTACGGAGGAATTGCCACCCGACCCGGAGCTTACCCAATCCCTGAAGCCTGCGCCTTTGAACAGCAGCAATATGCTACCCCGCTCTACTCCGGCTCCCACGCAGCCTCCGGTTTATGACAGCACGCAAAAGCCGCCCCAGCCTTTCCGCAACTTGAACAAAGGTGACAAGGGCGAGGATGTTTACTGGCTGCAGATGAAGCTGAAAGAACTGGGCTATTATACCGGTACTGTCACGGGCGGTTTCTATGGCGGCACGCAGAAGGCCGTAAAGGCTTATCAGGCTGATCATGGACTTTCCGTTGACGGGGTCGCGGGGATCAAGACACAGACGAAAATTTATGCGGATGTTCTTGGAAAGCCTGCTCCTGAAGCCACTCCGGCAACAGTTCAGCAATAAGAAAATGCGCGCTTTATAAACAGGTATTGAAAAGAGCCCGCTCTGTGTATCATCACAAAGCGGGTTCTTGCTATATCTCGCGGGGCAGATGCTTCCTAATAAACAGGCTGTATTTTTTACTCCGCCGGGGTGAAGGTGGGAATGACGCCGCCCTTGTACGCTTCGTTGTTTAGAATAAAGTCGTAAACCTTTTTGGTTTGCAGCACAGACTGTAGGGCTTTCACAAAGTCTGCTTCCAAATCCGCTTTACGAATTACAACGTAGTTCGCATAGGTCTTGCCGGCATCGCTATCGGCTGGCTCCAAGAAGACTGCATCAGTGGAGGGGTTCAGCCCTGCGCCTAAAGCATAGTTTCCGTTGATGACGGCAAAGTCGGCATCGGCCAAGGTAGCGGGCAAGGTGGAGGCTTCTACTTCCTTAATGTCCAGCTTGAGAGGGTTCTCGGAGATATCCAGCACGGTGAGGCTGTCTGCAGGCGTGGCGTCTTCGGGGAGCTTAATCAAGCCGGCCTCTTCAAGCAAAAGCAGTGCCCGAGTTTCGTTGGAGGGATCGTTGGTAATGGTGATGATACCGCCTTCTTTGAGCTCTTCCAGCGTCTTTGTTTTGCCAGCGTATATGCCATAGGGCTCATAGTGAACGGCAAAGGCGGGAACCAACTGCTCGTTTTCCGGAACCGTTACATTGTAAGCATCCAGGTAAGGAAGGTGCTGGAAGTAGTTTGCATCAAGCTCACCTGCGGCCAAAGCCGGGTTGGGCAGCGGATATTCGGTGAATACGGTGATCTCCAACTCATAACCCAAGGCTTTCAGGTCATCCTTGACCAGTTCCAGCACTTCGGCGTGGGGAGTGGCGGTAGCGCCGATGACGATCTTTTTCAAACCTTCGGCAGAAGCAAGAGATGCGGAGGCGGCCAGGGCCAAGGCCAATACCAAAGTCAGCAGCTTTTTCATATACGATACGCTCCTTCTAAAACATCATTTTTGAGATGGGAATGAATGATCACATTTGACTGCACATTCGGCTGTATGTGCATCGTGCCTGACCTGGATCGCCGGGATAAACAAATTGCATTATGCACATCTCCTTATTCATACTTGCTAGGTATGAATAGTATGCTAACATGGAATTCCTAGTCTGTCAATAGGAAAAATAAAAATCGGATATTGGCTAATTATTGCAGGTTTTCCCTTGCTTGACAGGATAATCATGTTCGTATATGATAACTAAGATGCAGTCAATTCATATGTATTTTCTATGAAAACCTTGAAAGGTGGCAAACCAGTATGAGCCCAGCCGCCCCCACGCCCGCCTCTGGCAATTTGGACCGCCCTGTACTGATTGAAGTGCAAGGTGTGCATAAAGTATACCCTACGCAAAATGGGGAAGTGACAGCGCTGAACAACATCAGCCTGAAGGTTCGCAAAGGTGATATTTATGGCATAATCGGCCTGAGCGGCGCAGGAAAAAGCACGCTGATCCGATGCATGAACCGGCTGGATGAGCCTACCGAAGGCGACATTTTGTTTGCCGGCAAGAGCATACTTGCAATGAACAAAAAGCAGCTGCTGGCTTTGCGGCGCGGTGTTAGTATGATATTTCAGCATTTCAATCTTCTCATGCAGCAAACCGTTGGGAAAAATGTGCGCTATCCCTTGGAAATTGCGGGCGTTTCCAAGCAAAAGGCAAACCAACGGGTAAAGGAACTGCTGAAAATTGTGGGGTTGGAAGAAAAGGAAAACGCCTATCCCGCACAGCTTTCCGGTGGTCAAAAGCAGCGTGTGGCCATCGCCCGGGCGCTGGCTTCCAACCCCCAGGTGCTTTTGTGCGATGAGGCTACCAGCGCCCTGGACCCAATGACCACCCAATCCATTTTGAAATTATTGCAGGACATCAACCGCAGCCTTGGCATTACCATTGTGATAATTACCCACGAAATGGCTGTTATCCGCCAGATATGCACTCATGTGGCTATCCTGGACGGGGGCAGGATTGCTGAGGAAGGAAGCGTGAATGATGTATTTACGCATACCAAAAGCGATGCGGGGCGCCGTTTGTTTGGCATTTTACCGGCGGAAAACGAATTGGTTTCCCCGGGCATCCCTGCCCTGCGGGTTGTGTTTGACGGGGAGCAGGTAGCTGATCCGATTATCGCCAATCTGATCCTGCACCTGGGGATTCCCGTGAGCATCCTGGCGGCCGATGTGCGCGGCCTGAACGGGGTGCAGTACGGACAGATGCTGATTCGGGAGCCGGAGGACCCGGTGGTATGCAAGCAAGCCATCGCCTATTTGAAGGCTCAGGGGTTGAATGTGGAGGAGGTGAACCATGTATGAGCTGGGATAAGATGTGGGCGCTATTATGGCAAGGTATTCTGGATACGCTTTACATGACGTTGCCGGCCACTTTTTTTGCCTATGTTATTGGGCTTCCACTGGGAATTCTGCTGGTAATAACCAAAAAGGGGCACATCAGGCCTAAACCGGCGCTTAATGCGGCCTTGGGCGCAACGGTGAATTTTCTTCGCTCGATTCCGTTTATTATCCTGTTGGTAATGCTCTTTCCTGTTACCCGGCTTGTGATGGGCAGCGCCATAGGCACACGTTCCGTAATCTTCCCGCTGGTGATCAGCGCCTTTCCCTATGTGGCACGGATGGTGGAAAACTCCCTCAACGAGGTGGACAGCGGCGTGATAGAGGCAGCCCAGTCCATGGGCTCAACCGTGTGGCAAATCATATATAAGGTGCTGCTGCCGGAGGCGCTTCCCTCCCTTTTGAATGGGGCGACCATCTGCTTGACCACGATTCTGGCTTATACCGCGATGGCAGGGGCCGCTGGCGGAGATGGCTTGGGCAAGATCGCCATCAGCTACGGCCTTAACCGCAGGGAATACGACATCATGTATGCCGCAAGCATTGCGCTGGTGGTGCTGGTGCAGATTTTTCAGGTGTTGGGAAACAGCGGCACCAAGCGACTGGATCACCGGCACCACTAACGCAAGTGGAAATTTTAAAGCCATGTCTGTATCCGGATAGGCGGATGGAGGCGTGGCTTTTTCGCGCCTGTTAATGGTTAAAGGGGCCGCTCCGATTCCCTTTTCGGAGCAGCCCCTATGGCTGTGTGCTTTAGCTTGCAGCGGGTTTTTCCCAAGGTTTAGGGCGCAGGTGTGACTTCCGGGGCGGGCAGTACATCCGCATAAATCAAGTTTAGCGTCTTACTGCCGGCAGCGCCATCTGCTGTAAGCCCGTTATCCTTTTGGTAAGCCTTTACTGCTTTTTGCGTACCGCCATAAAAACCGCCGGTGACAGTGCCGGTATAATAGCCCAGCTCTTTTAGTTTCATCTGCAGCCAGTAAACATCCTCACCTTTGTCGCCTTTATTTAAGGTGCGGAAAGGCTGGGGCGGCGGCTGCTTGCTGTCATAAGCAGGGGGAGGTGTGGGCTCGGGGGTGGTCTTTGGCAGCATATTCTTGTAATTCAGCGGTGCGGGTTTCAAGGATTGAGTAAGCTCCGGGTCCGAAGGCAGTTTGTCGGTGATGGTGACAATCGTACCTTTGCCTGCATTTTCATAAATCCATTTGGCATCTGCAACCAGCAGCCGAATACAACCATGGGATGCCCGGGTGCCAAGCTGGCGATAAGAGCCCACCGCCAGGTCCATGGTGTTCTTTGTGTTATAAATTACGGAATGGAAACCGATACCGTTAACAATCGGAACCCAGTATTGTACATAGACGCCGAATTTCGGGAACAGGGGAAAGCGGGAACGGCCTGCATTCAGTTTCCAGACTCCCACATCACTGGGCGTAGCCCTTGTGCCGGTGGAGCAGATCATCTGCCTGACGACCTTGGTATATTCATTGTTTTCATCAAGCCCATAAGCTGTCACTACTTGGTTGGTGACGTCTATGGTGAGGGCATATGGCACGGGCGTGGGTATAGGGGTTGGGCGAGGCGTCGCAGAAGCGTTCAGTACCTCCACATTATTGAATATCATATTCCATGTTATTTCGCCCGTTACGCCATCCGCTGTGAGGCTGTTGTTCTTTTGAAAAGCGGCAACGGCAGCCTTGGTCTCGCTGGCATAGCTGCCGGATATGGCACCTTGATAATATCCAAGCTCCGCAAGCCTGATCTGCAGCTGTTCCACCTTTTCGCCAGTGGAACCGTTTTTCAGTTTCTTGGTATAGGCAACGCTGATGTTGTCAGGGGCAGGCGTGCCTTCCCCTCCGCTTGGTTTAGCAGACGGGGTAATAGGCGCGGGAGTAGGCGTGGGGGCGGCAGACCGTGCGGGAGTAGGCGCTGGATCGGGAACGGTTCCTGCTTTTGAAATTGCCTTATTCACATCAAACAATAATGCCTGGGTTTTTACATCTGCCTTTCCGGTAACGTGCAGCCCATTTTTTTCCTGAAAGGTAGATATGCCGTAATAAGAGCCATCCAGGTAATTGCCGCTGATTTTGCCATTATAGTATCCGAGATCTGTAATCCGGCTCTGCAGCGCCTTCACATCTTCTCCGGAGTCGCCTTTCTCCAAAGGACGGTATTTCGTTTCATAGAGAAGAGACAGCGTTATTTGGTCGGCAATACCGGTAGATTCCAAACCAAAATCGCTTTGAAAACTACGGATTGCCGCTTGCGTGCTTTCTTTATATGAGCCGCTGATGCTGTCGCTGTAGTAGTGAAGTACAGCCAGTTGATTTTGCAGACGGGTGACCTGCTCGCCTTCATCACCATATTTCAATGATTGCGAGTCGTCCGGCTTTTTTGTGGACGAAATGTTGCTTTCGGCCAACCCATAGACAGCTCCAAACAGCAGAACACCAATCACAATCCAAACAGCGAATCTTTTCATGGGACACCTCAGTTCGTTTATCGTAGATAAATCTACTTTCATTTGAATAAACGCCGATTGTTTCAAATAGGTTCCCGCAAATCCATTTGGAATTGTTACCACTCATGCATTTTTGGATAAAAGGCGGATCGCCTTGCCGTATATGGCAAAGCGATCCGCTGCAGACTGCAAAAAAACCTCTGGGAGGTGTCGGAGGGGCACCCCCTCCGACTGTAAATCCGAAATCGGCGGCGTGTACGTCGATTTCGGAAGCCTTGCGCAGCAAGGTTTCCTTACACCCTTCGCCGGCCGTGAGCAT
>JAEVYX010000018.1 GCA_023392515.1 Bacillota bacterium
CTTTTACAGATGGACATCGCCCTGATACAATAAACCTGACGGACCGACGATATTGTGCACAGATTGTCGGATGTCAAAATGCATCCTTTGATAAAATGAATGGCGAAAGGAGGGGCTTTGATGGATACTTTATGGCAAATGAATCATGCAATGGCGTATATTGAAGAGCACATAACGGATGATATTGACTATGGGGAAATCGCTAAAATTGCTTGCTGCTCAACGTATCATTTCAAACGCATGTTTTCTTTTCTGTCAGGGATAAGCTTATCGGAGTACATTCGAAGAAGAAGGCTGTCGCTGGCCGCGCTTGATTTGAAGGACAGGGATTTGAGGATTATTGATGTTGCTGTCAAGTACGGTTATATATCAGCCGATGCTTTCTCCCGGGCTTTTCATGCCATGCATGGCATACTCCCGTCTTTTGCTAGAAGCGAGAAAACGCAGCTCATATCCTATCCGAAAATGACCTTCCAATTATCCATTAAGGGGGGATGCGAAATGAATTATCGGGTTGTTGAAAAAGAGCCGTTTAAGCTGGTGGGGTTTAAAAAGAGAGTTCCGGTTCTATTTAACGGGATCAATCCGGAGATTGCAAAAATGGCCGGGCTTTTAACGCCAGAAGTTGTTGCGCGGCTGAAAGCCATTTCAAATGTAGAACCTGCGGGCATCATCAGCGCTTCCACAAATTTCTCGGAAGGGAGGATGGAGGAAAAAGGGGAGCTGGATCATTACATCGGGGTTGCAACATCAAGCAATGAAGCAACAGCATTTGATGAATTGAACATTGACGCCAATACCTGGGCAGTATTCGAATCAGTAGGCCCATTCCCGGAAACGCTGCAAAACGTGTGGGGCAGGGTTTATTCGGAGTGGTTTCCATCTTCCGGGTATGAGGCGGTGGAGGGCCCCGAAATTTTGTGGCATGAAAGCCATGATACGGGAAACCCAAGGTATCGAAGCGAAATCTGGATTCCGGTAAAGAAAAAGGATCGGTAAGGATGCAGGTATGTGGGGGCTGTCGTGTTAATCTCATACATTGTATAAAGCTATTTAAGAGGAAGAATTTCACGCCTGCAGGCGCGACCAAAGGGCTTTCCGATCATCCGCAAGCTCAATTGTCGTATTGCTTCGCTGTTGCTCGCACTGCTCCGTTTCGCTTGATTCATCCGCCCTGCCCATTCCCGTCACCGACGGGGGCAGGGCTTCTTCACCTTTGGAAACCTTCGGATGCAATCCACTTGCATATTTATGACATTATACGACTAGCACGACAGCCCCCGGCCTGGCAAAAACCCTCTCTCCGTTTCTTGAAGAGAGGGCTTTTTAATGCTTTGAGGGAAGGAAAGCCCCGGCGTAAGGAACAATCAAACCAACTTGCAGGGAAGAATGAAGGGGTGCAGTCCCTTCATGAATAATCCGAAATCGGCGGCGTGTACGTCGATTTCGGAAGCCTTGCGCAGCAAGGTTACCTTACACCCTTCACTGGCCGTGAGCATAGCTCACAGGTGAAGGAGGCAGACTCGAAAAAGCGGCGCAGCCACTTTTTCGAAACCTATGGGAATAGCCTTCCATACGTATCCGGCCCTACAATGCCATCCACCCAAATCTTCTGATCCTTCTGGAAAGCCCTTACCGCCGCATCGGTGAGGGGGCCGAAAACGCCGTCCGCTTTGTCATTGAGATATCCCAGGGTAATCAGCCTTTTTTGCACCTTTTTGACTTCAGAGCCCTTGGAGCCCTTTTTCAGGTAATGTTCGAACTCCTCGGCATTGGCGGGGGCGGAGCTTACGGTCAGCTTACCCCGGGTGACGGGGCCGACAATGCCATCCTGAGTAATTCCGGAAGCTTTCTGGAACTCGATCACCGCGGCGCGGGTTTTCGGCCCGAACACCCCATCCACCGGCCCCGGCGCGTAGCCCAAATCAATTAGCAATTGCTGGAGGGATTTCACATCCGTTCCCCGCATGCCCTTTTTCAGGTTGCGGACCCCGGTGACCTTCTCCTCCCCTTCGTCCTGATCGTCATCAACCTGATAGTCATTCTGCGCGGCGCTGCCAATGGAGGAGACGGGCACGCTGTAGGCGGTCAGGCTTAAAAGGCCCAGGGTTTTCGGCCCGGCGATGCCATCCTGGGTGATGCCGAAGGACTTTTGGGCGGCCTTGACCGCCGTGCGGGTGGCCTCGTCAAAAATGCCGCCGATGGCCCCATCGTAAAAATCCAATGCCGTCAATACCTGCTGCAGCACTGTCACCGCCGCGCCCTTATCCCCCTTGCGCAGGGTGGGGGTGGGGATGTTTACGGTGGTGGGGCTGTCGGCCGCGGTGCTTTCAATGGTGAATTTGATGGCGGTCTTTGAATTGCGGGTCTGCCCGTAGTTGCGCAGCACAAAGGTGTTGGTGCCCGGATAGCAGGTTACCAAAAAGGTTCCCTCGGGCTCGCCCAGGTAAGCATACAGGGGCGCCAGCCACACGTTTTTGTAGCGCTGCTCCAGCACATACCGGTAGCCCGCAACGCCGGTAAAGTTGACCGTTACCTGGGAGACCGTCGTGGTCTGGGGGAAATTGTCCAGCGTGAAGGCCGGAAGCGCCAGGGTATCATCAAAGGTTTCCGACAGGGCCAGACCGGGAATAAGCAGGCATGCCATCAGGATGGCAAGCAGGCGGCGGACAGATGTTTTCATAATGCTTCCTCCACACTCCATTGGAATGCGCATACCGTTAGGCGGGGCCACTCAGGCAGCCCGGACCCCGGGCTGGGCTTTGATAAACGGTATGCGGAATGGGGAGGAAGTAGAAGGGGAGAATTGGGTTGGATAAGGATTTACATATGGGACGGACACACTCAAGGTTGCGTGTAGACTGCTTATCGTATATTATAGAAATAGATAATGCGTTATCATTAATACGGTTTATGTCATTAAGTTCAAATGCAAAATGTAAATTGAAAGAAGTAGAGTTATGTATTACCAAATTGCTGAACTTAATATGAATGAACAAGGTATAATGGTCACAGAGAATATGGTCGCTATTCCTGAAAAAAGAGTAATGAAATTCTTTGAGGAATTCGAAGGTATTAAATATTACGAACGTGCAGTCATGCTTATGAATACCGTTATAAGCAATGGAGAAAGATTGAAGAATTTTTTTGATGATTGTAAAAAGGAAACTGTTCCTTTTGATTTATCAAAATTGGACGAGCTACTAAATTTCGCTAACAAATTAACATTTGATTATTGCAGCTCAATAGGCATATTTGAAGATCTTTTGCGCAAGTCCTTATCCAAGGATACAATTGCTCTTGGAAAATTTGACATTGGGCGGCATAACATTTATTCTACACAAAAAGAATATCGCTTCTGGGTTAAATTTAGAAATTTTGTTGTGCACTATAATATTCCAATTGAAAATTTAATTTACAAAAAAGGAGAAGGGTTGAGTTTCATAAGTTCAAAAGATTATCTACTTAGATTTGATGGGTGGGGTTGTGTCAAAAGGGATATTAATGAGATGAATAGTGATCCTATTGACGTTGAATTAATGATAGAACCTATGAAGTATGATGTATACTGGCTATATATCCACTATCTTTTTTGTGCGGGACAATACATAAATCGAGCGGCAGAAGCAATACATTCACTACTACATGAGTACCCTTTGAATCATCCTGTTTTTCTTTGCTATAATGAGGAACCGAATATAGCAAAAAAAATAGTTCCAACAATAAAAACCATAAAGATTGATACGGTTAATAAGGCCTTAGAAGACCTTAAAAAGCATCCAAATGCTAGATAGTTGAAATGGCTCTTTAGTAACAAGAGGCCAGCATCAACGCTTTTGCCAAAATGCACACATTTGACAGTGTGCGAAAAGAGGTATCTTCCAATTTTTGTGGTATCCTTATGGATATGGCATCTGACAAAAGATAACATTTAGGTGCAACACATACTGCCTTTTACATGGAGATGCATATGAAATATCGAAAATTCTTGTCCGCAATATGCAGCTTTTGCTTATGTCTTGCTGCGTTTTGCGCCCCGGCCCAGGCCGCTTTCCCACAAAAGCCTCGGGTGACCATCGCCTTGGATACGTATGACTACGATCCTGGCGGAAGCTGGTCCTTTGGCCTCCTTGGCAGCGTACTTGACGTGTATCCCGACGCAACAAGATATTACCATACATGGGATGCCTATAAGCTCAACTTCGTTTCTGCATGCGCAGAGAATGTATGGGACTTGATTGCCTGTACCCCGGAGGAACGCAAAATCCTGCAGGATATCATAAAAGAGTACCGGAAATATTGGATGCGGGTGAACGTGAAGGTACAGGGTGACGCGGAGATAGCGCTTAGCAATTTCCGTATAGAAAACAGCGGAGAAGTAGAAATCTGGCCCGTGAGGGAACTGGTAGAGTTGGGGAGTAACTCGAAAATTGTAGATGGTATATTTGAGGGCAGCTCCGTCGCACATCTGGAAATGATTTCTTATGCAAAAGATAAAACAGACCGGCAGATGAACAAGGTTTTCGCCAAAGCCAAGCTCCTTTGCGATATTACCTATTATCCCGGTACGCAGGACGCGTTTACGGAAACGATTCGGGTGTCTACAAAAAATGTGAAGCGGGAGACTTATTACAAGGAAGGCGGATACCGCATTTGGATGGAAACCTGCGAAGCTGCGAATCCGCCCGCATCCGTAGCGGATTTGACGGACATGAGCTACCTTCCCAAAAGTGTGAAAGAAGAAATCGAGATCGATCCGGAAAACTATTGCTTATATATATACTGGGGCTTTTCACAAAAGCAGATGCCATGGGATGTGCGTCATGTATGTAAATCCTTGGCGGAGGAGCAGGATGGCGTATGGGTGGAGAATTATGTAGATACGGAACTCACCTATGATCATTCCTGGAATGACATGTATGAAAATAAGGTGGAGCCTTTGAGAATGGGGGTCGTCCTCCGTAAAGATGGAAAAAGCACGGAAGAGTTGGAAAATTGGCTGAAAGGGATGGCCTTTAGCGCACGATTCCGTACGGAATTCGTGGGGGATGAAGAGAATGTCGGATATGGAGGGATTCATTTTACAATCCCCATCGATACGAGTGCGGTCCGGTTTGTCCATGAATAGTCTCTTCATCACAAGACAAAAGGCCCCCTGCCTTTCCTAACATAAGAGCTAAGAAGAAAGCAGGAGCAAAGGAGAAAATATATGCGCTTGTACAAAAGCTTGCTTGGGCTGTTGCTTTGCCTATGCTTATGTCTGGCGCTTTTTTGCGCCCCGGTCCAGGCCGCCAGCCGCCCGTCGAAGCCGCAAGTGACTATCGCCTTGGATACGTATGACTACAGCGCAGGTGGCATAGGTGTTTATGGGTTGGTGGGCGGCATGAAGCATCCCCCTTTTGAGGATGGTAAACCTTACTACACATGGGATGACCATAATTTATGTGCACGTGTAGTCAGCGGCGTCAAAAAGTGGGAATTGCTGAGTATCAGCAAAAATGAATGGTTATCCATTTATGATGCCGCCAATGATTATCAAAAATATTGGGTACGCTTGACCATTGAAGTTAAGGGGCAGGCGCAAGTGGCAATCAGCAATTTCCGGGTGGAAAACGGCATGGAAACAGGCATATTGACTGCCAGTGAATGCATGGAAAATGGGTACTGGGCATTTCCCTTTGTAATGTTTTATACAGGGACTTCCACCGCACATCTGGATATGGTTGTTTATCAGGGAGACATGACGGACCAGCAAATCAACAGTGCTTTTGAAAAGGCGAAGCTTGTTTGTGATGTGACGTATTATCCCGGCACCTGCGATTCCTTTACGGAAACGGTGCAGGTATCCACCAAAAACGTGAAGCGGGAAACCTATTATAAGGAAGGAGGATTTAAGATTTGGATTGATTCATGTTGGGAAATATCTGACACTGCAATGATGGCAGACTATGAAGAAAGCTGGTCCCATGTACCCAAAGAGGCCCGTGAGGATGTGCTGATACATCCCGAAAACTATGGCCTTTATGTCCTGGATGGGTATAAAGAAAAGCATATGCCATGGAATGTATATGAGGTGCATAAATCACTGGTCAAAGATGAAAAGGATGTATGGGTGGAAAGCTATATTGGCTGCAGTGAATCGTTTGTCAGCTACTTTGGAAATATGCTTGAGAATGGGACAAACTCTTTTTCCATGGAGGTATTTGTACGTAAGGCCGGAAGAAACCAGAAGGAAATTGAGGATTTGCTGAAGAGCTTAGTCATTCAGGCTGAATTTTGTACAGAGTTTGTGGGGGACGACGAAGGACACGGCTTTGACGGCGTTGTCTTTTCTGTTCCGGTAGACCTGTCTAATATGCAATTTGAATCGTAAATCTGACGATGATGCCCGCTAAAAATGCGGGAAAGTATTTTCCGTGTTCACGCTCAATAGCATGGGTCATTTGCGTGGCCGGATTGGCCTGCCAAAGGAGAAACAAGAGATGAAGCATCATAATCTTTGCAGAGGTTTGATCCTGGTTTTGTTCCTTGTGCTTTTTTGCGCCCCGGCCCAGGCCGCTTTCCCACAAAAGCCAAAGGTGACTATCGCATTAGATACATATGACTACGATCCTGGCGGAAGCTGGTCCTTTGGCCTCCTTGGCAGCGTACTTGACGTGTATCCTGACGCAACAAGATATTACCATACATGGGATGCCTATAAGCTCAACTTCGTTTCTGCATGCGCAGAGAATGTATGGGACTTGATTGCCTGTACCCCGGAGGAACGTAAAATCCTGCAGGATATCATAAAAGAGTACCGGAAATATTGGATGCGGGTGAACGTGAAGGTGCAGGGTGACGCGGAGATTGCGCTCAGCAATTTCCGTATAGAAAACAGCGGAGAAGTAGAAATCTGGCCGGTGAGGGAACTGGTAGAGTTGGGGAGCAACTCGAAAATCGTAGATGGTATATTTAAGGGCAGCTCCGTCGCACATCTGGAAATGATTTCTTATGCAAAAGATAAAACAGACCGGCAGATGAACAAGGTTTTCGCCAAGGCCAAGCTCCTTTGTGATATCACCTATTATCCCGGCACGCAGGGTGCGTTTACGGAAACGATTCGGGTGTCTACAAAAAATGTGAAGCGGGAGACTTATTACAAGGATGGCGGATACCGCATTTGGATGGAGACTTGCGAAGCCGCGAATCCGCCCCTCTCCCTGCGGGATGTGGAGGATGCCCCCTACCTGCCTGAAAGTGTGAAAAAAGATGCAGAGGCAAACCTAGAGAATTACCAAATGTATATATTCTTTGGCTTTTCGCAAAAACAGATGCTATGGAATGTGCGCAGCGTTTATAAATCCTTGGCAGAGGAGCAGGATGGCATATGGGTGGAGGGATATGTTAACACGGCCTGCGACTATTCCTCTTCAATGGATGATATGTATGAAAACGGGATAGAACGCTTCGCTTTTGAAGTCATCCTCCGCAAAGATGGCAAAAGTCCGGATGAGTTGGAAAATTGGCTGAAAGAGATGGCCTTCACCGCAACATTCGGCACAGAACTTGTGGGGGATGAAGAGAATATAGGGTATGACGGGATTCAGTTTACAATTCCCATCGATACGAGTGCGGTTCGGTTTGTGCGGTGAACCATATGATGGATAATCCGTGGGAAATATACGTAAGCAAAAGGCGGGAGGATCAATCTTCCCGCCTCTGTTTTGTTCATTTCATAGTAGCACCGGCCGATCAGCGATATTCGATGGTATTGATAAGCGCGGAGATTTCTTCCTTCGCTTTTTCGGACAAGTGGCCATAAACCTGTATAGTGTTGGAACAGCCATTATGAAAATTGTGGTATAGATAGGCATCCTGCACGATTCGCACAATGGCTGCATCATTTTCACCGGAGGCGACACTTTTTCCGGCATACAGGATGAAGGGTTCTCCGGGAAAATCAGACAGAATGCCACCGTCAAATTCCAACGTGCAGGTAATAGGCAAAGATAAAAGCTCGGCGGGGAATATCTCAGATGCGACCCCCGTCTCTGATAATAAGCCTTTCATTGTCGAGGTACTGGTCGCTTCAAAACTTTTTTCTTTCTCATCAACGAAGGCGCGGTATTCTTCAATATCCATTCCCCTCAAATAAGGAAGCAAGCTGCAGTCTTCGCGCTTCAAGATTTCCTTTTCGGACGGTGACAAATATGACCAGATATCCTGGGAAGATAAAAGCAGCAGCATGGTGCCGTTGATAAATTTGTTGTAACCGGTTTGAAAAGAGGTGTCTTCCTGCCAGCCATTAGGAAGGCTTAAGGAGAAACCGTCCAGCGAAATCACATTTTTATCGCCTTTTTCGCCTGTAAAGATGGCCTGACCTACGAAGGGCTCAACTCCGTCGTACCAAATGCTGTCAATCACATGCTGAATTAAGGCTTCCGTTTGTATCGTTATACCGGGGTAGACCCGGCAGTTAATCATGATTACTTTTTTGTCCTGATACTTCATGTATTGGCGCGAGTCAAAGGAATACTCCTCGGCCTGTACTGTACCATCAATCAATATATACCGCGCTTGATTCGTGAAATACGCTTTCGCTTGCCTGATCGTTATACTATCCTGCATTCCTGCCTTGAATAAGGGAACAAGCCTTAGAAAGCCGGAATAGTCAAGTTCGTTCCAATCGTCGAGTTCATAAGCATCGACAAGCGCTACTGTGATGTCACAATACGGATCCAAGGTTATCATCTGCATCAAAATGCCGTTTTCCCGCAAATAGCTTTCCTCTTCAGCCGCGCTTGTGAACAGATAATCCTGCGCTTCCTCTTCTTCAATATGCCCGGGATAAAAGGCGGCAAAGCCCTCCGGAACATCCAGCGACATTTTGATTTCATCCAGAAATATTGTTTCCCCGCAGGCGCAGATGCAAAGAAGCAGGCAAGCCATGAGAAATATGAACAGAAACGGCTTTTTGATCATCGGATGATTCCTCCGCTGTTTGAATGATATGCAGCCTATGAAACAATATATTTGATTATATCATTCCCTGCTGGAAAAGGATAGAATAGTGGTTAATATTTGGTCGAAAATTCTATAATTCGAAAAGAGAAAACCCTCTCCACTCCTGTCCCCAAACCTTTACCGGGGAATCATCATAGAATAAAGTGCAGTCCTTCCGGGCTGCAGCCTCCCAAACAATTTAATTGGAGGATTCATGATGTCTTACGAAAATGATAGCGGTCAACTGCAATGGGTTGACTGTTCAGGCCAAGGAACCCCGTGGCCGTGGGAAGAACAGCAGGGCTGGGGCGGCTCCCAGATGAGGCCCAAGCCACCCTGTCCCGAGCGGTGCGACAAGCACCCTTGCCCAGAGTGGGATAAGAAAGACCCTTGCCATGACTGGGATAAAAAGGACCCCTGTCCCGATCGGCGCGACAAGCACCCATGCCCCGAATGGGACAAGAAAGACCCCTGCCATGATTGGGATAAGAAAGGCCCGTGTCATGACTGGGATAAGAAAGACCCCTGCCATGACTGGGATAAGAAAGACCCGTGTCATGACTGGGACAAAAAGGACCCGTGGGATGACCGGGACAAGAAAGACCCCTGCCATGACCGGGACAAGAAAGACCCCTGCTATGACTGGGGAAAAAAAGACCCGCATCCCGATTGTAAAAAAGGCCAATCCAACGCGGTCTGCATGCTGTTGGAGGACTATGCGGGGCCGGGCTCCGAATTGACGGCCGCGACGACCTATATGTACCAGTCCTCTATCTTAAAGGATAAGTATCCCGAAATTGCCAAAGTGCTGCACGATATCGGCGTGCAGGAAATGGGGCACATGGAGAAGCTGGCCGGCGCCGTTTTGAAGCTTGGCGGCGACCCGAAATACGCTTACTGTGATTATAGTACCTGCAAGAAAAAGTTCTGGTCTGGGGAGTACGCAGTCTACGAAAAATGCGTGTGGGATATACTAAAGGGCAACATTGAAGATGAGGAAAACGCGGTGGAGGAATACTACCGCCAGGCCGATGTGACGTGCATCCCCTGGTTGAAGTCGCTGCTTCGCTGCCTTGCCAAGGATGAACAGGAGCATGTGCGCGTCCTGAAAAAGCTG
>JAEVYX010000044.1 GCA_023392515.1 Bacillota bacterium
GATATGGGCATTCTGACCGCGGACAGGGACATTGGGGAGGACGCGGTACGCTTTTTCAACCTGGTGGCCGGATATACGGAAACGATGCCCATGCGGCTGCTCATCTACGCGCCAAGGCTTTTGCGGGAGACGCTCGTGGGGCTTATTCAGCGGGAAAGGGAGCACGCGCTGCAGGGGCATCCCGCCCGTATCGACGCGAAAATGAACTCCCTAGCGGACCCGTATATCATTCAAGCGCTGTATGAAGCAAGCTGCGCCGGAGTGACAATCGACCTCACCGTACGGGGCATCTGCTGCCTGCGCCCGGGGATACCGGACGTGAGCGAAAACATACTGGTCCGCTCCATTGTCGGGCGCTTTTTGGAGCATACGCGCATCTATCGGTTTGAAAACGAGGGCGAGCCGGAACTGTACCTGTCCTCCGCCGATTGGATGCCCAGGAACCTGGACCGCAGAGTGGAACTGCTGTTCCCCGTGCGGGATGAGGATATTATATCTCAGGTAGAGGAAGTGCTCACCCTGCAAAAGGAAGACACCGCCAAGGCCTGGCTCATGCAGCCGGACGGCTCCTATACGCGGATCTGTCCCCCCGGGGGACAAGAGCGTGTGAATGCCCAGGAAAAACTGATGCAAAGGGCATAGGAACCTTTGCCGCACTTTTCCCATACATAGGGAGCAAAAAACAGGAAAGTGCCTGCTTTGCAGGTATGGTAAACGGCTATGCTTGAGCAGTGGAAAAAAGATATAGACGCAGTCATGTCCCGGGACCCGGCCGCTAAAAGCCGGCTGGAAGTATTATTGTGCTATCCGGGGCTCAAGGCGATGCGCGCCCACCGCAGGGCGCATCGGCATTACCTGAAGGGGCGGCTGCTGCTGGCCCGGATCATCAGCCAGCGGGCCAGGAAAAAGACGGGAATTGAGATACATCCCGGTGCCAAAATAGGCCAGGGGCTGTTTATCGACCATGGGGACGGGGTCGTGATCGGGGAAACCGCCGTGATTGGGGACAATGTAACGCTGTATCAGGGAGTGACCCTGGGCGGAACGGGGAAGGATACAGGAAAGCGGCACCCCAATATCGGAAACGGCGTCACCATCGGCGCGGGGGCAAAGGTGCTGGGGCCTATCACCATTGGCGATAACAGCAAGGTGGGCGCAGGCGCCATCGTATTAAAGGATGTGCCTCCCAACTGCACAGTGGTCGGAAACCCCGGCCGGGTCGTTCAAAAAAAGCAGCCGCAAAAGACCGGCGAGATAGACCTGGATCAGGTAAACCTGCCCGATCCTATGCTGGAACGGATGGAAGGGCTTCTAACCAGGCTTGGTCATTTGGAACGATGTTTGAGCCAGCATGCCCAGGCGCTGGGCTGCGATGACTGTGAAAACCGGAATACGCCGAATTGTCCTACGCAAAGCGCGGCCTTGGAGCAGGAAAACGAAAACGAAGCGGCGAATTAACGCACAAAACCTTCAAAATCGGGAGGAACATATGCAGATTTACAACAGCCAGACCCGGAAAAAAGAGCCCTTCATCCCCCTTCACGAGGGAAAGGTAGGCATCTATGTCTGCGGGCCTACGGTATACAATTATTTTCATATTGGAAACGCCCGGCCTTTCATCACCTTTGACGTGCTGCGCCGGTACCTTGAGCACAAGGGCTATCAGGTTACCTTTGTGCAGAACTTTACCGATATTGACGACAAGATGATTACCCGTGCCAATCAGGAGGGCATCACCGTCAAAGAACTGGCCGACCGGTTTATTGACGCCTATTTTGAGGACGCCAAGGCTTTGGGCATCCGCCCGGCGACGGTGCATCCCAAGGCGACGGAGCATATCCCTCAAATTATCGCATTGATTGAAAAGCTGATTGAAAACGGCATGGCATATGCGGTGAACGGGGATGTGTATTACCGGGTTCACGCTTTTGAAAGATACGGCTGCCTGTGCGGGCAGAACCTGGAGGACCTGGAAACAGGCGCTTCCGAACGGCTAAACGTGGAGACGGATAAGGAAGACCCCATGGATTTTGCGCTGTGGAAGGCACAAAAGCCCGGGGAGCCTGCCTGGGAAAGCCCCTGGGGCATGGGCCGGCCCGGCTGGCATATCGAATGCTCCGCCATGTCCATGACGTATCTTGGCAATACCTTTGATATCCATTGCGGCGGGAAGGACTTGCTCTTCCCCCACCATGAAAACGAAATCGCCCAGTCGGAAGGGGCCACCGGGCAGCCCTATGTGCGCTACTGGATGCACAACGGCTTTCTGAACATCGACAACGAAAAGATGAGCAAGTCCCTGGGAAACTTCTTCACCGTCCGGGATATTGCCAAGGAGTACGACCTGGAAGCGGTGCGCATGTTCATGCTGTCGGCCCAATACCGCAGCCCCGTGAACTTCAGCCGTGAAATGATCGCCCAGGCCCATGCCTCCCTCACCCGGCTGTATACCGCAAGGGATCAGTTTGCCTTCCTTTTGCAGTCCGCCCCCGACCGGCCCTTAAATGATGAGGAAGTGGCTTTCGTGGAGCGGGTGAGCAAGGTGCAGGAACGGTTTGACCTGGCCATGGATGACGATTTGAACACCGCCGACGCCCTGGGCGCGCTGTTTGAATTGGTGCGGGACGCGAACGTTTCCCTGAACGGGGACAGCGCGAAAGAGGTCGTGCAAGCTGCAAAGAAAATGCTGCTTGATTTGACGGATGTGCTGGGCCTTCTCCAAAAGGGGGAGGATGGCCTGCCCAGCGATGTGCAGGCGCTGGTGGAAGCAAGAGCCGCCGCCCGGGCCGCAAAGAACTGGAAGCAGAGCGATACCCTGCGGGATGAAATCAAGGCATTGGGCTACATCCTGGAGGACACGCCCCAGGGCCAAAAAGTGCGCAAGGGCATGTAATCTAAACATAAAAAGGCGCCATGACCGGAAAAGGAGGAGTGCTTTTGAAAAAGTATGCTTCTTTCAGGGGCATGGCGCCTGTTGTATTCATTGGCCTGCTATTGCTGGGTGTGATCGTATACGCCTGCCTTTTTTTATTGCCCGCACCGGGGATACAATACCAAAGCAAAGGTGCGCCTTTTGAACAAGCCGTCCCCGCCAGCCTTCACGGCAGGGTCGATGTGAACACGGCCGGCGCGGACGAACTGACCATGCTGCCGGGCATCGGTGAAAAAACCGCCGGGAATATCATTCTCCAGCGGCAGGAAAACGGCTTCTTCTATTTTCCGGAGGATTTGATGCAGGTCAGCGGCATAGGTGAAAAGAAGCTGGAAGACCTTTTGCCCCACATCTCCCTTTCATCTAAAAACCCATAACAGGGCGGATGGCCAGTATGCCAAAGAATGGCTTCGTACCCGGTCCGCGCCCAGGGCAGAATACCACAAGAACGATCGGCAAAGGTGTGAAAAAGGATGAACGTTTCCCCTTCCAATAAAGCTCCGGAGAAGAGCATTCTTGCCCTTCTGCAGGGTGCGGCAGCAAACTATAAGCCCGGCTCCATGAAGAAGGATACGGTGGTTGAAATCGAACTGAATGACTTGGATGAACGCTACCAAGTTGTTTTTGGGGAGACAAGCTGCTCAGTATTAACCCGGGATTTTCAAAAAAGTGACGTCCGGGCGGAAACCACGGCGGATATTTTTTGGGATATTGCCGAAGGGGAGAAAAACGCTGCCATGGCCATATTGAAGCGGCAGGTGAAGGTGTC
>JAEVYX010000008.1 GCA_023392515.1 Bacillota bacterium
AGGCAGACTTGGGTATCTCCCCCTATGATGCCATGGCCTTCCTTTTGATGCGCCTTTTGAAAGGCAGGCTGTCCTTCCGCATGAGCCGCATCCTCACGGATATGTTTTGTGTAGCGGTAGGCGTTGCCTTAAGCTCGGTGGCGGGGGTGGGTACGCTGCTGTTCGCCTTCTTCACAGGCCCATTGGTGGTCTTCTTCCGGCAGCGCGCCGCCAGGTACGCGGTAGGGACGCAGGCGGGCTGAAGGGCTATTGTTTCGGGAAAGCGGCTGAAAGGGCTTCCGGTGTACGGAAACCCTTTTTGTATCCGGGATGGTATGGCTCTTGTGCTCAATCCATACTCAGTCACCAGCGGCTTGAGCGGCGCCGTGCATTTGATGGAAGAAGTACGGGATGGAAAGAGCCCGTACCACTTCGTGGAGGTTATGGCCTGCCCGGGCGGATGCATCACCGGCGGCCAGCCCAGATCCGAAGACCAACAGGAGCGGCCAAAGCGGATGGAGGCCTTGTACCGGGAAGATGAGGGCAAGCCCCTGCGCAAATTCCACGATAATCCTGACTTTTTGCTGCTGTACGAGGAGTATCTGGGCCATCCCCTGGGGCATTTGTCCCATGAGCTATTGCATACCGGGTATACAGAGCGCAGCAGGTATTGAGAAGAGGCAACGTAACGAGGAATAGGGATTTTGGGTGAAGGCGGGGAGGCTTCCTTTTGAGAAAGGAAACCTCCCCGAACCCTACCAGGAAAACTTTATGATTTTATAGAAGAGGATGTTTGCTTATTGATATATTATTTGATTGTTGGTGCTGTGTTTGATAGCGCGTTTGGTTCGGGACCAAAAGGTCGCAGGTTCAAATCCTGTCACCTCGACCAATTGAGAAGGCCGTCGATTTTTGTTGACGGCCTTTTGTTTTGCTTGTGTTTATGCGGGTTTGCGGATTTTGAATGCGTCAAAAGTCCTATAATTACACTCGAAAGTAAAAGTCAGTGACAGGATTAATTCTTAATGATATAATATTGATACTTTGAAAAAAGATGGTTTTATGATTTGTACATTCAGGGAGAGGATTGATATGAATATTTTCAGGAAGAAGAAAATAGAACCAGAAAATACGGATGGTATGTTTTTACTTGAGCAGCATGAAAAAGGTCTACTTGATGATAATTCTTTCCTTAAAGCTTTCAGCAAGGCAAAGGTTTTTTATTCGACACCTTATGGTGACCACAAAGACGGAAAAGGCCGTTTGTTCGCCCTGCCGGCTTCGGATAACACCGGGTATCTCCCCGTTTTTTCATCGCTTGAGAAAATGAAAGGGTTCTATGAAAATGCAGGTAGGTGTGGCTATTTGATTATGGAAGATACATTTTTATCATTTCTTGAAACAACGAGTAAAATCAACGTAAAAGCGCCGGTGAAAATGGGCGCAGTAATAGACCCTGGATATTTCGGTGTTACTGTAAACGCAGATATGCTGGATACGGCGATTAGTATGATAAGATAAAATGACGACGTAACCTTAATTGGCATATTGCCGGGCGCAATGCTTAATAAAATAAAGATTCGTGCGTCCAACGACAGCTTGATTTTTGTGCAAATGCTACTTGCTGATTGCCTGAAAACCATTGATATTACTGAGTTTTTCCAAGTCCTATAATTTCACTCCGACCAAATTATTACCTCCAAGGTGACAAAAAAGAAACCGTATCATAGATCATGCGGTTTCTTTTTGTATGAATATGCTGAAAGTTAGTTGTCAAGGGGTGTCGAGAAAGTCTACCATAAACAGTTGGCCATTTCAGCTTCGTCCAAGGTAACTTAACAGACTGAAGCGGGTTGGCGATATGCTTATCATGATAGCTTCGATGGCGTCAGAATTTGCATAGAGCCATACCGGCCAAACACCCGCATCTCCCTGCGATTGCAGTAATACTACGATTCTTGGCGGAACGCTGCAATGATGGCAAAGCAAAGGATCAATTTCTAGATGCTGCTGCTTCTTATTTATCCGTACGGCTTACAGAATCAGCAATGCTCGTCAGAGAGCCGTCTGTCATGTATTTAAGAAGATCGGCAGTATCCTTTTCGCCTGTTGTGATGACGGCAAATGTACGGGTAGCGTCGGGATAATCGGTATTGTGATCGATCCATGTGCCGTCATTGATATAGAGCTTACCGTTTTCAAGGGTTTGACAGGTCGGCACATGGGTATGCCCAAATACGACCACATCCACGTTTTCCTTCGGGTTTTCCAAATATTGAGCCTTTGCTTGGCTGAAATAGTATTTCCAGTCCAAGGTGCCAGCTACGGCTTCAATGAAGGTGTTGGGAACCTTGATATTGTTGATTGTCTGACGATCGGCCCATGTACGTTGAACGTTCTTAAACAGCACCGGCGCGGATATGGTTCCGTCCTCCTGCTGGGCCGGATAGAAATCGAGATACGTATACGCATCGTCAAATCCGGCGATGTGCATATCGAATATCTTCTCTTCAAGGCCCTCATTAGGTGTCATCCCCGCGGAGATGTCTTTGAGAATCGAGTAATAAATATAAGCACCGTACTGGTCCGTATCGGTCTTATCCGGCACGTTCGATACCACCGGCAGCTTTTTCTCTACCGACGGGCGGCCCTCTAGTACCCAGCTCGTTGCATAGCGGGCATAAAAGTATCCGGCGGGCAGTATGGTTTCGTCGTTGCCGCACAGCTCGGCGTTTGTAAGCGTATCGGGAGCGGAAAAGACATCATAACGGTGGGAATGCTCGATGACGATTTCTTGACGGTCGCCGGTATAGTAGGCACCTAGCCCCCTGGCGTCCCTGGCTTGCACAACACCGGGCAGCACTTCGTCCAATACGCCGGATTCCAGCAGCATGTCGTGATTGCCGGGAACATAGACCAGCTTGATGCCAGCGCTGATGACGTCCTTCAGCGCATCCATGATATTCTGATTGTTCGCGATCACTTTGCGGTAAAATTCCGTAGAATCAGAGTAAGCCGGATAATTCAGCGGCAGATACCATTCGTCCAGGAAGTCTCCGGCGATGACCAATTCCCGCACGTCAGCCGTTACTTGCACTCTCGCAAGAAATTGCAACAAGTATTCCTTGTTGGCTGAGATCTCGGCAAATGAGTCGTCAATTCCCAGATGAATGTCGCTGATGACGATGATCTTGTTTCGAGTATTGTTCGCCTCCCAAAGCGGCAGTAAACCGTTCGCCGTTTCGGCCAGTGCGGGGATTATCAGTGTTGCCAGTACGCAAAGTGTGATGAACAGGGCAAAAAACCGTTTTTTCATATGTATTCCTCCTGAATGTATTGATAGCGCGGTGCAGCGCAAGCCCAACGGTATGCAATCAGCCCCAAGGGAAATATTGATACTCAAGCTTTGTTACCTGATTCGATTCGTCAAGCGTTACAACAGCATAGAAGGTAAATGGCATATCTTCTTCCACGTTTTGCGTGGCGAACCATTGCAGTATGTCCTCGCAAGGGAGGTTTGTCACGATGTTATCGCCGAAATCCGCCGGCATGAGCACCTCACAGGTATCCGCCAGCATCAATTCCACCGGGTTTTCCTCGTCAAAACCAAATATGTCCAGATCCGCCTCGCCATCATTGTCTTTTAACTGGAAATCACCAAAACATCCGCTTACCACGATGGCGTTTGATACCTCCGTTTCCGCTTTCGAAATCCCCATCACATAGAAGAACGGATAGTTCTCCGGATTGACTGCGAAAGCATTCTCCGTTTCGCTGCCTTGTGCCAGCGCGAGCGTGCATCCCAGTGAGAATAGGAGCACCAATGCTAAACAAACCAGCTTTTTCATAAAACAACCTCCATTTATTGCCTTCGTCCTTTCAGGGTGCCGGAAATCTATTTTTGTGTGTTCATGTTGGCTGAATCTTTTTTGGCCAGTAGCAGATGCCTACATCCAGCGCACGGGGCTTATCCAAATGAAAATCGGCGTAGATGCAGTACCAGCAGTTCTGCTCTGCCGCGCCGCCCCTTGGCGTAAAGGCGGGACAGCTTTGTCTTGGCCAAACGTTGCCGCCTGCGTTGGGGGCTGACAGCGGCCGGTCTTCCCGCCGCCTGGCGGTCTCGCACATAAAAAAGCACTCCTTTCTCTTTCACTGCTTTCCTGGTGAGAGGATAGCATCAAAAAGAAGGGAGCGCCCGATTTATGCCTAAAAGGCACGATTTTCTGCTTAATGTTGTCACATTTTGGAGAGCCGCGACAGTATACCGCGCGCTTTGTGTATTCCCGTTTTATGCCCAGTGCGAAATACTTGCAATCGTCCCAACAGCATCATAATTGATATGAAGCTGATTGACCATAAACATTACATACTGGTATAATCTATTAACTTACTGATTTGCAAAATGCGACAAATAGGAAGCGGCAGGTATTAAGCAATGCATAAAACCAATAAGGTCCGGTGGATAGAGAAGCAGATCAAATCTGAGCGCAGAAGGTCTCCTTTGATACTCATGATCATATCTTTTTTCTTGGGAGTTTTGGCGATATTGCTCGCCTACCTTATGCTTAAACCGCATATAGATGGGCTTTACAACCTTGACACAGCAGATAAAGTAGCTCGTTTCTGTACGGAGAACTATGTGGACGCTGTGCTGGTGTATGATGCGGCGTCTGATACCCATGGTTCCTTTACGATAACATCAAGCAATGATCGTTCCCTTTCCCTTATGGTGAATGGGGCATATTTGGAGGTTCCCATAAATGCAAATCCTTCAGAAAAAGAGTATCATGTATGGAAGCTTATAGGCAATGGATATACTGTGTTCTATTGTACGGAAGGCTTATTTGAAGATACCGGCAGCGTACATGTTCAGTCCCAATACAGGGAGTTGAGCGCTGAAATCATCAATCAGTTTTCACCAAGTGCAGAAAGCACCTATGTACTTTATGATGCCGGATCACTGATTCCCGCTTATCTTGTAATGGCAATCTCGGCTTTTGCAGCCATTTCCCTTGGGCTGTTTTCCAGGTCTCAATTCATGGAAAAAAGATCATACCTCGGCAGGCAGATTGCTCGGCTGGGCGATTACAAGTCGGTAAAAGAGGATATCAACCGCCAATCATTGCACCCCCTCTTTGAAAACGCCAGCTGCACGATCCTTCAAGATTGGATTTTCTTTCGCACGAGTCATGGAAGTTTTTCCAATGCTCCGCAATTCTCTACCGTTGCTCCTGTAAGTGCGGTAAAGGGTATCAATATTGCTCCAGGCGAAAATGAAGATGATGAATTTGCTGTCTGCTCATTCAAATTGGATGGTTATAAAGAAGCCTTTGAAACTTATCTGGATTCTCAAGAAGTCATTGAAATGGAAAAGCTGAAATTGAGCTTGCTGAAATAAAACTTATTGAGTGCACAGCGCTATGGCATCATGGGCATTGATGATCATAAAAGGGGCCGCCTTTCATGAAAAGCGGCCTCTGTCAATCAAAAGCTTACGATACGCATAGAGGCATATTGGGCAGATGACTTATTTACTGCCACACGTCCTATACGCTCTCTTTGCTGCGCTGAAATCCCATCAGCGTGATCTTCTATCGCTCCAGCTTGTATTCGTCCTCCAAGCGGCTCATCCAAAGGCCCAGAGCAGCACCCACAAAAAGAGCGATGAGGCAAATCAACGCCCCTGCGCTTAGGTAATTGAAGTCAAGGGGAACAATAATGAACGTGGAGGCCAGCACTACGCCCAGAATGAAATGATACAGCCCCGCGTATGCCTTGCCGAACAGATAGTTCATAACTTTGGAAAGGGCCAGCACACAGCCTGCCGCCCCCAGCACCAGGGGAATAATTACGCCAAAATCCATACCCTTGATGCCGTCCGTCATCGCCTTGTACAAGTTCAGGTATACCAACAGGTTGGATGGGCTCAGCCCCGGCACAACGGCTCCCAGGCCGATGATGGCCCCCGCAAGGAGCCAGGTGAGGAAGTTCATGGAAAGGGAAGCCGTTACGCTGCTTTGAGATACCCGCAGAAAAATGTAGGCTGCCACGCAGGATACGGCCATCAGGATCAAATGCCCCGGCTTGCGCCCCTGTTTTCCGGCCTGCTTCCATAGTGCCGGAAGGGTTCCCACTATGCAGCCAATAAAAAACCACAATACATAGGTTTCCGCCGTGCCCAGCAAGTAGCTTACCGCAAAGGACAAAACGAAAATTCCTGCCACGGCGCCCAAGCCTACGGGTATAAAGAACAGCACATTCTCCTTGAAGTCCTTGCGCAGATTGGCCAAAAAGGCAATCATCCGCTCATAGATGCCAAACACCGCCGCCAGTGCCCCGCCGCTGATGCCGGGCAGGATAAAGCCCGAACCGATGAACATCCCCTTAATAAACCGCAAGATCCAGTCTGCCTGCTTTTTGTCTTTCATTGAACAGCCCACCGTTTCTCCTGATCAAATTTCACATACCTTTTTCATCATACCATAATTCATCCAATTTTAAAACCAGAAAAAGGAAGACCGAAGACAATGTGGATCGAGGTTGTATTGTTACAAGAACAGTCGCCAATATCCCCGTCATTCTTGCATTTTATAATTGGATTGCATTAGCAAATATACGTTGTGTGCATTTCATTAAATCACGTCCGTTTGCTACTTCCTACCTCTCTTTCCCTTATTCTTGCATGTTATACTGATTATGCAAA
>JAEVYX010000072.1 GCA_023392515.1 Bacillota bacterium
TCAGCAATGATTGAATTTTGCCTATAATTTCATGCATATGCGTATGTAACTTTTTTTGTTTTGCTGCGAGTAAATAAATAGATGCTTGATATAGCCGAAGGGGGATGCCGCTTGGAGGAAGACAACGAGCTCATGCAAAGGGTACAAGAGGGCGATCGTGAAGCCTTTGAAGCCCTTGTACTTCGCTACCGGGCGGATGCGCTTCGCAAGGCTGTGACTTATGTGAAGGATCCGGTGCTGGCTGAGGACATCGTTCAAGAAACCTTTGCAGATATCTATCTGCACAGGGAATCATACCGGCCGACTTTTTCCTTTCATACTTTTTTATATGCGCTGGTGCGCCATAAGAGCATCGACGCATTGCGCAGGAGAAAACATCTGCCATTGCCCATGGACGATTTGCCGGAAACGGCGCAAACGGACACGCCGGAAAGTGCTTTTATACGCACCAGTCTGTACACAGAACTGGATAGGGCATTGAATACCCTGCATAAGGAACAAAGGCAGATGCTTCTGCTCTATGCCCTGGAGGGAAAGCCCTACAAGGAAATAGCGGTTCGGATGGGCAAAAGCGTAGCTCAGGTGAAAATCACCATTCACCGTATCCGCAAACAGCTTCATTCGATCAAGGAGGATTGGGAATGAAATCCGATCAGGAATTTATGCAAAGTGTATGGGAAACAGTGGCACAAAGGCAGCAGCTTGTTTTGGCCGGTGAAAGGCTCCGGTTTTCTCCGGCTCTGGCAGATCATAAAGGGATCAAAGCCGCTATTGCGGGCATGTGCGGGCTAGCCCTGTGGCTTATGCCCCTGGCTTCGGCAGGGGAAGGGCTTCATATTGTATTTTCTAATATGATGTAATAATAGGAGGGGTATTATGACAGTCCTTGCACCACAAAAGAAAAAGAAGTCCACCGCCCGCGAAATTCTGGAGTGGGGTGCGGTTATCCTTTGTGCGGTCGCGGCGGCGCTTATCATTCGCAGCCTGGTGTTCGAGCCTGTGCGGGTTATCGGAAGCTCCATGGCGGAGACGCTCCATGATGGGGAAATCATGTTGGTTACAAAATATGAATACCTGTTGGGAGACCCGAAGCGTTTTGATATCGTGATTTGCAATTATCCAAACCGCAGCGAAAATTTTGTGAAAAGAGTTGTAGGCTTGCCGGGAGATACCGTACAAGTCAAGAACGGCACCCTTTATGTAAACGGAGAAGCACAGGAGGAAGGGTATATCACCCATGCCCCTAATTATGCCATGGACCCGTATGTGGTGCCGGAAGGGGAGTATTTTGTATTGGGCGATAACCGCAGCAACTCCAACGACAGCCACATTCTGGGGTCCATCACCCGCAGCCAGATCAAGGGCCATGTCCGCTCCGTCTTTTTTCCGTTTGATACTATGCGCGATATTCGATAACGATATTTGAAGAATAAAAGGGCAGCAAAAAAGTGTGGAGGTGTAAGTCCACACTTTTTTGCTGCCTATGTTTGGCTTTGGAAAACATGGAGGGGAGAAATTGCCTCCTCTTTTTTGTACCATAAGGTAGAAGCATAATCTTCCTTATGGTCATCGCATCATGCCGAGATGGACGTCGGGAAGCGCTTTAAAAAGACGGGAGGAATCAATATGGGAGAGATGACGGCTTTCGTGAATATGGCGGCTGGATTATCCGGCGTTCTTTTGGGCTGGCTTGCCTTTGGCAGAGGCAGACATAAGGATATGACAAATGGGGCCAGACTTCTTGCGCAATTGCAGCTGGACATGGAGTACATAAAGAAAGGGGTGGATGATATTCGGGGCGAGCAGCGGGCGATGCGCCAGGATTTCGCGGCCTTGGCGGAACGGGTAACGCGAGTGGAAGAATCGGCAAAATCCCTGCGCCACCGGTTTTATGAAAATATCAAGCCGTGCTGAAAGAAGGGTAAGGCACTTAAATACAATTTTGTTCGATTTTTCATCATCCTGGCATACACTTGTTTGAAGACGACAGAAAGGAGAGGAGTATATGCAAACAAAGCAAAGCCGCTGGAGTTCCAGAGCCGCGTGGGCTGCGCTGCTGGGTTTATTGGGCGTGATACTGGGAAATTACGGCCTGTATGATTCCTTGGGCATTACGAATCAAACCTGGCAGATACTAGTGGACGGACTGTTGGGTGTTCTGGTGGCCTTTGGTGTTTTGAACAATCCTACCGATCCAAATAATTTCTGACGAAGGAAAATTGTCAAACCATTTTTGAAAAAAAGTTTTCTCCGAACTGGATTCTTGAATCATGATTTGGCATGTTGTGGCGCGTACCGTTTATGCAGCGGTACGCGCCGGGGGAAAGGCGTTATCCGGCAAGTTCAGCTTGCCGGATAACGCCATATTCTGTTATGATGGTTTTGTATTTGCAATGATTTTTCTGATCCGAGGCATGCCGGCTCCCCCTTCATGTATAGAGACAAGGATAAAGTCACTCAACTGTATGTAGCGCCGGATTTATGTATGCTATTTGCTTTCATTTTTTAAAATGGTATAACCTTAAAGGGATAACAACTTCTCACTACATATAAAAAGTCGAAGCATAAAAATGCCAAGGGGCTAAAGAAGGGGAATATCATGGTACAGGAAGCGTTGAACTATTTGAGCAAGGATCGGTTGCTGCATATTGATATGCTGGAACCTATCCAACTGAGAACTGCGGAGGTGCTGCATGCCGGAGAAGAGGGCGTGCTTCTTTATCATGCCCACAGCGGTGCGTATATGATAAGTGGGGTTTGTGAGGATATCGTAAAAAGCCTATACAAGAAAATACCCTCAAGTGAAAAAGTGCAAATGGTGGTACTGCATCAGCCCTTTTGTGAACAGGAGATCGCGGAGCAATTTCAACTTACCGGGCATATGCCCTGCCATCAGGCTGCATATTTAGCAAAAACCCCTTTGCCAATACCTTACGGAAACATTCGTGTACAGCCACTTGCGGAGACGGATTTACCTTTTGTGGTCAAGCATTACACCCATATTGCAGATGTAGAGTATATTCGTAGCCGTCTTCGGGCCGGAATGCTGGGGGCCTATGTGGGCGGGGAATTGGCAGGCTTTGTAGGGGTTCACTCCGAAGGAACTATTGGCATGTTGGAAGTTTTGCCTGCTTTCCGGCGGTTGGGCATTGCATATGTACTGGAAGCTTCCCTTATCAACCGATTTGTTGAGGATGAGAAAGTGCCATACTGCCAGGTGGAAAAGGGCAATGAGGCATCCCTGGCCTTACAGCGTAAATTGGGCATGACAGTAACGGAAAAAGCCTCAATTGTCTGGCTGTTTTAGGTTTCTCGACATGCGTTGGGGGAGGTATCCTGATCGATCAGGATACCTCCCCCGTGCTTTACCTGTACTATTTTACAAAAGATCGGCTTCTTCCAATTGGGCTTGCAGTTCGTCCAGAGCTTCCTGGGCGGTCATATCATTGGTTTCCAGTGCCTTCAAAATGGCGTCGATCATGCCGGCCACTGCGGCCTGCTCAATGAGCGCCGGCGGAGCTGCCGCATAATCCATGCTCTCAAACACGGCTTCGCGATTTTCGGGAGGCGTGACTTCCAGGTATTGAGCTAGCTTTTCCTGATCGGCAATGGTGGGCAATTCCCAGGCCGCATCCAGGCGCAGTTGCACGATGTCCGGATCGCTGCCCATGGCATTGATGAACTTGGCTGCGGCTTCCTTGTTTTTGCTTTGGGGGGATACGCAGTTCACATTGGCAAAGAAGTGGGTGGCCTTGTTCTTCATGCCCGGTTCCACAGCGATGTCCCAGTTAAACTTGCATTTTTCCGTAAAGCTGGGGAAAGCCCAGATGCCGGTGTTGATGGTGGCCAGTTTGCCTTCGCAGAACAGGTCCCAGTCGCCGCGGCCGGCCATGTCTTCCTGGGTGGGCATTACTTTCATGACGCGAATGCGGTCAATCATGGCCTGCAAAACTTCCACATTTTCCGGGGTGTTCAGGGTGAACTTGGTCATGTCTTCGTTCAGCAAGCTGCCGCCGTTGGTTTTGGCGGTTTTGAAAAACTCGTTGTACGTAATGGGCTGATAGATGCCCCAGGTATCCTCGCCGCCGGCGGTAACGATTTTTTGTGCCGCGTCATGCCACTCCGTCCAGGTCCAATCGCTGGTGGGATAGGCAACCCCGGCTTTGTCAAACAGGTCTTTGTTGTAGAACATCACCACGGTGGAAAAGCTCATGGGCACGGCGTAGAGCTTGCCATCCTTGGAGCAGGCGGCCAGGGTGCCTTCACTGTAAGCATTGCGGTCAGGAATCAAGTCGGTGATATCTGCAACTGCACCGCGAAGCATGTAGGCTAAAAAGTTTTCCATATTTACTTCAAAAACGTCAGGGGGATTGCCACCGGCAATCTGCGTGGCCAATTGGGTGAAATACTGGTCATAGCCAGTAATCCGCAAATCAATTTTGATGCCGGGGTTTTTGCTTTCAAAGATCTCAATCATTTTGTACAGTGTTTTTTCTTGTGTGCCGGATCCGGAAAAATGGGCGTAGGTCAGGGTGATAGGTTCATCTGCCAGTGCCATGGCGGGGATAAGGCCCAGGAACAGTGAAAGCGTCAGGATGATAGCCAGCGTCTTTTTCATGGGAGTTCCTCCTCAATAGATTTTTTATATGCAAACGCCTATCCAGCGTTTTGCAAACCAGTGATTTTTGTACTATTTCAGGCCACCAATGGCAATGCCTGCATCCACATGCCGCTGGGTTAGAAGGTATACGGCAAAAATGGGCAGAATGGTCAATACCGCTCCGGCCATCAGCACATGCTCCTTGCGGTCGTATTGGGTATTCATATTGCCCAGTACCACCTGCAGTGTTTTCTTTTCGTTGCTGCTCAGTACAATGAGCGGCCACAGGTAGGAGTTCCACGACCCCATAAAGCTCAGCAGGATCATGGTGGATAAGGTTGGCATCACCATCGGCAAAACAATCCGAAAAAATACCCGCCTTAATGAAGCACCGTCCAATAGTGCCGATTCCAGGTATGAATCGTTTACCGTAAGGATAGCCTGACGCATCAGGAATACGCCAAAGGCGTTGGATAGGGAAGGCAGGATTAGGCCCGTATAAGTGTCCAACAACCCCAAATACCTTAAAATAATATAGTTGGGGATCATCGTAACCGTACCGGGGATCATCATCGTTGCTAAAAACAGCCCAAACAATTTGTTGCTGTTCCGGAATGGTATTTTTGCAAATACAAAGGCTGCCATGGATGCGGACAAAACCGATACACCCGTGGACAAAACAGCCAGCAGAAGGCTGTTGAATGCCGCGCGGGGGAAGGAAAAACCGGCCATATCGAACACCCGCCGGTACCCTTCCAAGCTGGGGTTCTCTGGCAGCCATTGAATCGGCAGGGTGCGAATGGCGTTTTCTCCTTTGAATGAAGTGGATACCATCCAGACAAAAGGCATCAGCACCGCCGCAGCAAGCAGGGATATGGCAAGATAAAACAAGGTGGTTTGCGCCTGGCGTTTGAAATCCTTCGCGCTATGCATCATAGTTCACCCACCTTTTTTGAAGCCGGAACTGGATTAGGGTAAACAACAGAATCAATGCGAACAGAATCCAGGAATAGGCAGAAGCCAGCCCCATTTTGTATTGACGGAAGGCATACTGGTAAATCCGCTCCAGAAAAACGGTGGTGGCGCTTTCCAACCCTCCGGCCATCATGACAAAAACAGAATCAAACACCTGCAGACCATAAATCACATTGATTACAATCAAGAGAAACAGCGTGGGGGAGATCAGCGGCAGCGTAATGGAAAAAAGCTTTCGGCACGGTCCCGCTCCATCAATGGAAGCCGCTTCATAATAAGCAGGGTCGATGGATTTCAGTGCGGCCAGCACCATCAAGGCATAATACCCGGTATCTTTCCATATGGCGGCGATCACGATACCGGGCATAGCATACGTTGCACTGGAAAGCCAGGCCGGCCCCTGAATACCCACATAGGAAAGTATCTGGTTGAAAAGCCCGTACTTGCCGGACAAAACCCATTTCCAAACGACGGCAGCTGCCACCCAAGAGGTGATGACCGGCGTATAGAAGATAACCCGGTAGACGGAGCGGCCTCGGAAATCCCGGTTGAGCAATAGCGCCTGAAAAAGGGACATCATCATGATAGCCGGCAGATATAAAATGAGATACGTAAAGGTGTGCTGCAATACCTGGGGGAACTCCCTGCCCGAAAGGATGCGGGTGAAGTTTTTCAGCATGACAAAAGACGCATCTGATAGAGGCCGCAAAATGTCATAGTCTATCAAGCTGTATACAGCCGATGCCAGTATCGGCAACAGACAAAAGATGATAAGCCCTGTCATGGAGGGGGCCAGGAAAAGTGCTATGGTAGCCCGTTTGCCTGCCTTTTTCGGAATGTACAACGCTATTCACCTCCCGTTCGGATGAGTGCCTGATTATCTGTTATTTCCGCCGTGTATCGCTTTCCCCGATAGTAGAAGGAAAATCGCATCCCATTTATGCTGGGCGGCAGGTGAGGCGCCAGCACTGGGACGCCTTCTGCGGCGTGCAGCCCGGCCATACCCAGTACCAAAGCCTGCCAGACCGTGCCCATGGCACCGGGGTGAATGCCTTCCCGGGCGGTATTCTCCATAATGTCCAGAAGATCCAGGTAAGCCGCTTTATGGAAATACCGTTCTGCCTGCTCTATAAGCCCTAGTTGGGCGGCCAATTGGGCATGCACGCCAAAGGAAAGAGATGAATCGTGCAATGTGCAGGGCTCGTAAAAGTCCCAAACATTTCTTTTTTGCTCAAGGGTGAAATCATCCGGGAACAAGGTCATCAAAAGCACCAGATCAGCCTGTTTTAAAACTTTGTATCTCTGAAGCCGGTCGAAGCATACCTGGCGGTAGAGGGAAGCGTCGCCGTTTTTTTTCGTGGGAAGCGGCTCTAGACGCTCAAACAGTTCATCCTGCAAATAGAGATTCCGCTTTGCGTCGTAGAGCACCACGAGCTTTTCGGCCGCTTCCCGGAAAGACTCCCGCTCCTCCTTGGGCGCATCGGACTCCAAAGCCGCCAAACGCAAATTGTGCCGCACCAGAAAATTCGTATAGGTATTGTTCTGGGTAACACCGCAGTATTCATCCGGGCCCTTTACAAAGAAAATACTGTACCTGTCCTTCTCCTTTTCATAGGTTATGCGGCTCATCCAATACCGGGCGGTTTCCCTTAAAAGCGCCTGATATGCGTTTCGAATGCTTTCATCTCCGGTGACTTGCAGGTACTGGGAAATAGCATAGACCACATCTGCCGTAATGTGGATTTCGCAGGAACCGGTATCCCAGCTTTCGCACTGTTCGCGGCCTGTATCCGCGCACATCCAGGGATAGCGGGCTCCGTAAAGATTCATGGCCTTGGCGTTTTCCATGGCATCATTGAGCAGCCTCAGCCGGTAGCGAACAAGGCCTGTGCCTGTTTGCAACCTCGTGTATTGGAAGAAGGGCAGCATAAAAATGTCCGTATCCCAAAAGCTGTTGCCTTTGTAGCGGCCATGCATCAGCCCCCGGGCGCCGATGCCTGCACGGCCGTCACCTGCCGGGGCGTTTTGCAGCAGCTGAAAGAGGTTGTAGCGAACCGCACCCTGCAATGCTTCCTCAGTTTGAAGCGCAATATCACAATCCAGCCAAACAGCGGCCCAGGCGTCCCTGTGGCGCTTCAAAAGCCCGTCATAACCCAATTTTGCAGCTTCCTGAAGGGTAAGCCCAGGCACAACTTCGTTTTCAAAAATAGGGGTGCAGACAATTTTGTCTACAATAAGGGTCTGGCCTGCCGCAATGGCGACAGTAATCCGGGTGACGGCCCGGCCATCTCCGGAAATATCCTGCAGCCCTGCTGGTAGGTTTACATGAAGCGCATATGACCAACGTGCTTTCCTGCGTGAAGGCAGCATTTCCATATGCAATTCGCCATTCCCGGCCATTACAGGGTGCAGAAGCCGCACCGTCTCATCATTTTCCACCCGCTGATCGTCGGCTACGGGAAGGTTTGCCACCCGGCCGTCAAGCCCGGTATCCAGGGTAATGTTGGAATCCTGCTCCGGGGTGATGGCGTAGCGAAGTACGCAATAATCCGGGTCCGCAAGGCTTACAAACCGGTTGCTTTCAATGGTTAGGCCGCCGCCTCGGCGTACGTGGCGGAGCAGGCCTTGGGACATATCCAGTGTTTGCATAGCCATGGGCGGCAGGGGTTGGTGAAGCCGCGTATAATATGGGTCAGGCAATTGCACCATGTCGGTGATCCCTGCCTTAATCTCTTCGAATAGCCCCGCCGCAAATACACCGTGGTCATGGTCAAAGCACTTTTCTTCATCACAGGCAAAGCCTCGGATGCCCAGGCGGCCATTGCCCTGGGCAAAAATGCTCTGGCAAAATTCGTCCGCCTCCCCTGGACAGTGGATGGCAAAGGCTCCTATCATCATGCGGCCCATTATCCATCCATCCTTTCAAATACGGGAATCCGGTCCAGGGGACATGCATAAGTTATCCGTTGCATGCCTTGGTAGGTGCGGTTCAAGTAAATATCCCGCCATGTTCCTTCGGGCAGATAAACATTCCTTGTGGTCTGCCCCTGGCTTACAATGGGCGCTACCAAATACTTGCGGCCCAGCATGTATTCATCTTCCAGCGTCCATACAACTTTATCCTCCGGAAAATCGTAGCATGGATGGGCCATCAAAGGCCTGGAGGTGCGGACACATAAAACGGCTTCCTCATAAAGATAGGGGAGCATCTCCATGCGCTTCTTGGCAAAATCCCTGGCGATGGAGATGATTTCCGGATCGTTCCAGAATTCCGCCAGGTTCCAGGGGCTTCTGTCATTGTTAAAGCCTACGCCATAAGTCTTTTCAAACTGCCCGTACCGGGGTTCCGCATGCCATTGCATGATAGGGCAAAAGGCAGCCATGGCCGTGGCCCGCAAATAGAGCTCCTTATCGGGTAATTCTCCGGAAAATCCACCGATATCAAATCCCCAGAATGGGATGCCTGAAAGCCCCAGGGAAAGGCCGGCGGACAATTGGCCTTTCAGCTCCGCCCAGTCGCTTTGCTGGTCGCCCGCCCAATGAATGGGCATGGCTTGAGCTCCCGTATATCCCGCCCGGCTGAAAAGCACGCCCTCCACACCGTTTTTTGCCATGAAGTCGCGATAGGCGGATACATATTGGTTCGGGTACAGGTTATGTGCTTCGTCACCCCGGCTTCCGTCACTTAAGCGGCAGTCCCGGTCGAAAAGGAACTCGCCGCCATCGGTTTTGAATCCTTCCACACCCATATCCAACAGGTGCTTACGCTTTTTAAACCACCAATCTGCAGCCTTGGGGTTGGTAAAATCCAATAGAAGGCTGTTGTGAAACCAATTCTCTGTAATGCGGTAAGGCGTTCCGTCCTCATTCAAAACACAATAGCCGTTTTGAATGGCCTCGGCTTCCTCTGTAAGCAGAGCTTCTCCCGGGCTTCCGTCCCATTCGTACTTCACGATAGGAATTTGCCACAATACCAGATGCAGCCCCGCGCTCCGCACACGCTTTACCAATTCTTTCGGATCCCGCCAGTTGCCGGCGCCATTCCAGCGGGAAAAGGTGCGCTCGTCACTCCAGGCTTCCAGTACCATTACCGTTGCGGGGTAATCGTGCTTGATAAGGGAATCCAGTTGGGCGGATACCTCCTGGTCAGTGTTCCAGCCATTGGCGGATATCCAGGGCCCAAAGGCCCAGCGGGGCGGCAGGACAGCCTGACCGGTCTTTTCGTGAAGCTGCTTTAGCATATCTTTGGGGCTTCCCTGAAAAATACAAAGCTCGGTAAGAATCCCCTCCCGGGGTGTGGCATGGGAGAGGCATACCCCTTCCCGAAAGTCCAGCGCCACGGTGCGGGCGGTGTTCACCAGACAGCCGAACCCCATTTCCGTAAAGAAAAAGGGGATTGGCAGGTAGGTATGCTCTTCCTGATGGGTAAACTTTTCCACTACGCGGGAGAGAACCTTCTTTCCGCGCTGATTGACACCATTAAACTTCTCACCCAGTCCAAAGACGGCTGAACCGGGCAGTATAAGGGAATAGCTGATCTGATGGGGCTGGCCCTTCCTGTCCACCAGCAGCTTTAACTGTCCGGAAAAGGCCGCAATTGTTTCACTTAATCGTTTCAGTTCCCATGAAAAAGGCTGTGTCTGAACCGATATGGAAAATCCGTCTCCCAATTCTATTGAATGGGCATCCATCGGGGAATTGTTTTCAGCGATACCCGACCGCAAAGTCAAAGTGATTCCCTTTCCATAATTGATATCCAGGGAATACCCTTCGGTATAATTAGCCTTCAGGCCGTCCTTTGCGCAGGATACTACCGAAGGATTAGCAAGGTGCAATTCCTCCAGCACTTCAAAAGCAAATTCTCTTGTGGTCTCCTTCCTGGCTTCTATATGGTAAGAAACAGAGACCGGGTGGTCGAAAGACCCCAGATCAAACGAATAGTATCTTTCTTTTTCCTGCTTAGGCGTGGGGGATGCTTGGAAAATGCCGTCCACAGCCCAATTAAGGGAAGGCAGCACATCCTGATTATCAACGCGGCAATAAACCGTTACGGCCTGACCTGCCAGGGGATCCAGCGGCGTTCTTGAAAAACCGCCGCCACGAAAGGGGGTAAGCCCCTCCGGCAAATGCTTGATCATACACGAACCCCTTTCATAAGAGCAAATTTTGCACCGAGTCCCGTTCTACGATTTCAAGCGGCAGGATTATTTCCTGTTTAGCCGTAATTTCCCCCCGGGATGCGGCAATGGCTATTTTGGCTGCCGCTTCACCCTTTTGGCGGATGTCTTGACGTACGGTGGTAAGGGAAGGGTCGCACAAGGCGGCCAGATATACATCGTCAAAGCCGATTACGGATATATCATGGGGTACATGCAGCCCTTTGAGGCGGAGCCCCTTGATAAAGCCCAGCGCCATGATATCCGCAGTGACGAAAGCCGCGGTTTCGCCGTTTTGACGCAGCATCATTTCGCTTGCTGCCTGGATGCCGTATTCATACCCCACATTGCCCGAATACACCAGATTCTGCAAAAAGGGCAGTCCAGCCTTTGTAAGGGCATCTCGGTATCCCAAGAAGCGCTTTTCATTCACACCGTTTTCCATCAACTGACCAGAAATAAAAGCGATGTTTCGGTGACCTTTTTCGATGAGGTACTGGGTGGCAAGGCTGCCTCCCTCCCGGTCGCCGATGCCGATGGTATGAAAAGTCTCATCTTTTATATAGGCATCCACCAGCACCACCGGAACGCCGATCTGATGAAGCTCCGATATAAAAGCGCTGGGGTAGGTGCCTACGAGAATGACGCCATCCACATCCCGATTTCGCGCGATGGAAAGATACCCCTGATTTTTTTCTGTGCCTGAAATCAGCAGATGATAGCCGTTTTGCCGGGCAGTATACTCCACGCTGGACAGGAAGTCTCCATAAAAGGGGTTGCTGAACATGAACTCCTTGCCCGGTTCCGTTTGTGGGATAATGACCCCGATCAGGTTGGATTTACGGCTGATTAAGCTTCTGGCACTTAAATTGGGCACATAGCCCAGTCGGTTGACCGTGTCCCACACCCGGGCGGTGGTTTCGGGGCTGATACTCTCCTCCTGGTTGTGGTTGAGTACATAGGAGACCGTAGCGGTGGAAACACCGGCTTCCCTTGCCACATCCTTGATACTGATGCGTTTCATGCATTTTCTCGCTTACTGAATCGTTTAAGTAATGATAACATGCATCAATTTCCTTTGTCAAGGGGGGATTTCGAAGAAATTATGAGATTCAAAAAGCGCATTTCCTAATGCGGAAATGCGCCAGACAATAAATCTATCTTCCAAACCTGCGCCGGCCGCTGTCCAAAAACTGGCGCAGGGATTGAGGCTGCTCCAAAGCCCGGCCGCAGCCCATGACCACGCAGGTCTGCGGGTCCTCTGCCGCGGCGCAAGGAACTTTCAGGGCGGTGGAGACCGCCTCGCAAAGCCCCATCAATTCCGATCCGCCCCCGGTAAACAGGATGCCGGCCTCAAATATATCCGCTGCCAATTCGGCGGGGGTGCGCTCCAGCACGGCATGAACGCTCTCAATAAAAGCCTGCAGCGGCTCATCCAATGCTTCGGTAATCTCTTCGGATGTAACACGGATGGTTTTGGGAAGTCCCGTCAGAAGATTTCGGCCTGTCACATCCATAGAAAGCTGCTCCGTGCGCGGAACAGCAGATCCGATGGTTATCTTCAATTCTTCGGCGGTGCGCTCACCAATGAGCAAGTTATGCTTGCGGCGTAGAAAGCGGATGATGGCGTCATCAAACCGGTCGCCTCCTATCTTGCTCACATCACTGACCATGACCTGTCCCAGAGAAAGCACGGCAATATCCGTTACCCCCGCCGCTACATCTACCAGCATGGTGCCATAAGCCTCGCTCATGTCCACCCCTGCCCCGATAGCGGCAGCGATCGGCCTGGCCAGCAGCTGCGTGCGGCGCATGCCCGCATCAAACATAGCACTGATGATGGAACGCTTCTCCACCTCGTTTACGCCTGTGGGCAACGATACCACCGCCCTGGGCCTGGCAAAGAAACGCTTGCCCAACACCTTGGCGACAAAATGACGAAGCATAGCGCTGGTGAGTTCAAAATCGGAAATCACACCTTCCCGCAAGGGCCTGATGGCCAGAATGCTGGAAGGCGTGCGGCCCAGCATGCGCCGGGCATCCTCGCCGATGGCCAGCACATTGCGGCTGTCCCGGTCAATGGCCACAACGGCAGGCTCCCGAAGCACAATGCCTTTTCCTTTCATGTACACCAACACATTGGAGGTGCCCAAATCAATGCCGATATCGCTGTATGCCGCCATCCGTGAAAAGCGCCCTTTCCGTAGTTAAATTGTGCCAGGGGTGAACCCCTGAGCAATGCTAACTGGATACATTCGCCATTACCGCGGTAGATTCCTTCTTTTTGCCAGATGGGGGCAGTGACAGGAAAAGCGCACAAGCCTTCCTCTGCAAAAATACCCTCCCGCACCTACCGGAGTGGACTTCGATAGGAGTGGAAGGCAAGCATTGATAGGCGTTGTGTAATCATTGCATGAAGTGCCGCACCTGTTTCCAGAGGCCAGGCAACGCAGGGCATTTATTCACTTAAGGCGGCAGCACGGTGCTCGCGCACGGCAATGTATTTTTCGCGGGTGGCCGCGCCGCCCCGCAAATGGCGTACCGCTTTATTGTAGGCCAGCACCTCGGCGACCTCCTTGGCAAGCCGGGCGTGAATCTTGGGCAGCCGCTCGCCCATATCTTTGTGCACAGAGGATTTGGATACTTTGAACTTCTTGGCGGCTTGGCGTACAGTGGCCTTTGTTTCCACAATATACACCGCAATATCCAGACATCGTTTCTCAATATACTCCTGCATGGTCGTCCCTCCCCAAGCTTTTGTAGGGGAGCATATGTCCAAGCCGTGGGAAAAATGACACGTATGCGGCTGGATATGGAAAAAATGTAAAGAGGAATAAGGCGGGAGGGCCTTCTTTTGAAAAAGAAGACCCTCCCGCGCCCTGAACTGACCCCCAAAAGTTGGACAATAATGCGAGTTAGGCAACCAGGAGGGTTTGACGTCTGTGTTCAGCGGGTGTCAGACCCTTTAGCTTTTGTTTTAAGCGACGGTTGTTGTAGTAGTCGA
>JAEVYX010000035.1 GCA_023392515.1 Bacillota bacterium
CATCCTCAGGCGCTGGCACAATGCCGGGACTATCTAGCCGCAAATCCCCACATGCGTAAAATACCTTCCCTGAACACGGCCCTTGCCGCAAGGGATGTAGCCTTGTGGAAGGATCCCCGCAAGGCCGCCATTGCAAGCAGCTATGCGGCGGAATTGTATGGGCTGGCCGTGCTGAAGGAAAACATACACGGACTGCTTTTCAACACCACCCGCTTTGTGGTGGTCAGCCGGGACCCCGCCCCCTTACGGGACGCGGACAAGGCCACGGTCACCTTTTCATTGTCCAACGAGCGGGGAACACTGGCCAGGACGCTGAGTGTTTTTGCGGACCACGGGGTCAGCCTGAGCAAAATCGAATCCCGACCGATCCCGGCCAAGCCCTGGGAGTATATCTTTTATGCAGACTTTGAAGGGCCCATGTCGGAGGAAGCGCTGCAAAAGGCCCTGAAGGCGGCTGCTCCCTGCGTATCGCAGATACGTCTCCTGGGCCGGTACGGAAAAGCAAAATAGCTTTCTTAATGAAAAGGAGGCAACCCATGGAATTTTTCGGCCTCATCGGGGAAAAGCTGGGGCATAGCCTATCAGAAACGATTCATGCCCGGGTCTATGAGCTGCTTCACATTCCCGCAGCATACAAGTGCATGGAGATAGAAAGGGACCGGCTTTCTGAAATTCATCAAGCCATGACGCTGCTATCCATCCGCGGGATCAACGTCACCATCCCATACAAGGAGGCTGTCATCCCTTATCTGGATGAATTGGACTCCCTGGCCCGGGCCATCGGCGCTGTGAACACCGTAAAAAACGAAAGCGACCGGCTCACTGGCTACAACACCGATGTGTACGGCCTGATGGGGCTCATCCGGTTTCACGGTCTTTCCGCCAAGGGGCAAAGTGCTGTCGTGCTGGGCAGTGGCGGCGCGGCCAAGGCAGCAATACATGCCCTTTGCGCCCTTGAGGCAAGGGATATCACCGTGGTCACCCGCAGCCCCCAGGGGAAAACCTGTCCTGACCCTAGGGTACGGTTCGCTGGATATGATGAGCTGCCCACCCTGCAGGGCGCGCTTTTGCTGAACGCCACTCCGGTAGGCATGTGGCCCCATTGCGATGAAGCGCCTGCCGCCGGGGAAGATGTGGAAAGGTTTGCATCCGTTGTGGATATGATTTACAATCCATGGGAGACAAAGCTTCTGGCCATGGCGGGAAAGCAAAACAAGCCCTGCGCCAACGGCCTGTACATGTTGGTAGCCCAGGCAGTGCGGGCAGAGGAAATCTTTTTTGACCGGGACATTCCCGATCCTATCACTGAAGCCATTTACCACGAATTGAGCCGGGAATTGAATCGGTAAGGAGGCGCTTTATATGCAGATCATGCTTCTCAACGGGCCCAATATCAACCTGACCGGGCTGAGGGAGCCCGACATTTACGGTTCCCAAAGCTATCAGGCCATCCAAACCATGCTGGAAAAAGAGGCGGACAAGCGGGGCATCACCTTGGATATGCGCCAAAGCAACCATGAAGGCCATCTCATCGACTGGATTCAGGAGGCTTTTCTCAAAGGGTATGACGGGCTTATCATCAACCCTGGTGCTTATACCCATACCAGCTATGCCCTTTATGATGCCATCAAGTCCACCAACTTTCCCGTGGTGGAGGTGCATATGTCCAACATCCACGCACGGGAAGAGTTCCGCCACCGGTCGGTAACGGCCCCTGCATGCCTGGGCCAACTATGCGGATTTGGCCCCCAGGGCTATGTGCTGGCCATGGATGCGCTCCTTGCCGCAAAAAAGGAGCACCGCGCATGAACACTGTCATCGTGGGCCTGGGTGTTATCGGCGGCTCCTTTGCCATGGGTCTGAAACGGATTGGCCGCGGGCCGGTGTCTGCCATCGACACCAACCGGGATACATTGCAGAAAGCCTTGGATCAAGGCCTGATCGCAGCAGGCGACGGGGACGGTTCCGCGCTTTTGAAGGCGGCGGACCTGGTCATCCTGTGCATTTACCCCCACAGTGTACCCGGCTTTTTAAACGCCCACCGGGATGATTTTAAGCCAGGATGCCTTCTCACTGATGTCACCGGGGTGAAAAGCGCACTGGCGGAAGAATTGAAAGGCTTGCTCCCCACGGGAGTGGATTTTGTACTGGGCCATCCCATGGCCGGCCGTGAAAAGATGGGCTTCGATTTTGCGTCGGATGCGGTATTCCGCGGCGCAAACTACCTTCTTTGCCCCCTTCTCCAAACAAAGGAGGAGCATCTGCGCCTGGTGGAGGAGCTGGCGCTGGAGCTCGGCTTTCGCCGGGTGCGGCGCATTTCCCCCCAGCTGCACGACGAGCTCATCGCCCACACTTCCCAGCTGCCTCACGCCATGGCTGTAGCCCTGATCAACAGCGACCGGAAAGGCCGGGAAACGGGACAGTTTATAGGCGACAGCTACCGGGACTTAACCCGCATTGCCAAAATTAACGCCTCCTTGTGGAGCGAACTTTTTCTGTCCAACAAGGAGGCTCTTTTAGCAGCCATGGAGGATTTTTCGGCGCAGTTTTCCCTTTTGAAGGAGGCTATCAGAAGGGAAGACAAGGATGCGCTCCGCGCGCTGTTTGAATCCTCCACCACCCGCCGAGAAAAGCTGGATGAGTAGGGGCATCATCCGGTGATGTCCGGCTTTTTCTTTCTGTGGGCCCATAAGGCTAGGGCGCTTTGCACGGCGATAATCAGCGCGCTGGAACCCGCATTCTCCGCAACAAAAAAGGATACCAGCGCATTTCCGTCCATAGCCGCCGTTCCCACCCGGGCATGTTCCGGAAGGCAGTACAAATAGCCCAGAAACAAAATCCGCCATAGCGTATTTGTCAAAAGCACAACCCCTGCCCAATGTACGGGGCGGTCAAGCCTGGGAAAGAGCCACTCCACCGCAAAGAACAGGACCACGCCTATCATAAGCGACGCAACCGCCGGATGCAGCACAAAGGAAGGGCTCACCGGCATCAACAGATCCAATGTGATCACTGCTGCGGCAGTAAAGGATGTCCACAAAAGCGTTTCTCCCCGGGAGGTGCGGCTCCAGGCAATCCACAAGAAAAACCAGGCAATGGGAAAGCGCAGATAGCTTTCCGGGAACAAGGAAGGCGATGCGGAGAGAAAGCCCATGATGGCTTCCAGCATTCCCCAAAGCGCTCCCCAAAAAAGCGCAGCCCCAAGCCCTTTTTTCACGCCTGTCGCCTCCTTTATCCGGTTACATCCTCTCTTTCCCTTATTATACCAAGTATGGAAATATTAATACACCGCAATTTGTTGTAACATAAGAGGGGCTGCTCGAAGACGAGTCAGCCCCTCTTTGTATGCGCCCGTATCCATCAGCCGGCAAATACCTGCTGGGCATAGCCTACCGATGCCATGGCATCCTTGCCGTAAAAGTCCGCGCCGATTTTCTCGGCATAATCCTTTGTAAGCACAGCGCCGCCCACCATAATCCGGCAATCTGGCTTCTGCTCCCGCAGGGCATGAATCGTCTTTTCCATGCTGGATACCGTAGTCGTCATCAGCGCCGACAGGCCCACAAGGCGGATGTCCTCCCGGAGCACAGCTTCCACCACTTGTTCCGCCGGCACATCTTTCCCCAGGTCCAGTACCGAAAACCCGTAGTTTTCAAGCAGGACTTTTACAATGTTTTTACCGATATCATGCACATCCCCGGCTACGGTAGCCAGCAAAACCCTGCCTTTGGGCACCGTTTCCTGGCCGGATGCTGCAAGGGCCGCCTGCAGCTTTTCAAAGGCACCTTTGGCCGCCTCCGCGCTCATAAGCAATTGGGGCAAAAACAGCGTTCCCGCTTCAAACCCCTTGCCCACCGCATCCAAGGCGGGAATCAGTTCTTGACCGATAACGGAAAGAGGCGCAATTCCCTGCACAAGCAGCCGCTCCGCCGCCTTTGCCGCCTGGGTTCCCAGGCCCAGCCTCACCGCCGTGCTCAGGCTCTCCTGTGCCGTTTGCGCCGCCGGGGGAGAGGATTCCTGCCCTCCATAGGCATTTATGTATGCCTGAAACTGCTCGTCCCGGCCGCATAAGGCCGTGGCCGCCCGCCAGGTATCCATCATGGCCATGGAATGGGGGTTAATAATCGCACCATCCAGGCCGGCAGCCAGTGCCATGGCAAAAAAGGCGGCGTTGAGCCTTTCCCGCTGGGGCAGCCCGAAGGAAATGTTGGATACCCCCAGCACAGTATGCAGCCCCAGCTCTTCCTTTGCCAGGCGGATCGTCTGAAGCGTCACCCCTGCCGCATCCCCGCCGGAGCTGGCGGTGAGCGTCAGGCCATCCAACAGGATATCCTTTTTCGCAATGCCATAACGCTGTGCCTCGTCCAGTATTTTTCGTGCGACGGCTATGCGGCCTTCCGCGGTGTCCGGAATCCCCTGCTCATCCAAAGGCAGCGCCACCACCGTGCCGCCGTACTTTTTTACCAAGGGGAAAACCGCGTCCATGGAGGCTTTTTTACCACTGACAGAATTCACAAGGGCTTTACCATTGAAAATTCTCAGCGCCCTTGCCAGAACCGCCGGGTCCGCCGTGTCCAACTGTAGGGGAAGGTCGGTAATGGCCTGAATTTTTTCCACCGCCAGGGACATCAGTTCCGCTTCATCCACATCGGGCAGGCCCACGTTCACATCCAGCAAATGGACTCCCGACTGCTGCTGGGAAACGGCCTCCCGCAAAAGGTAGTCCATATCCTTTTCCCGCAGGGCTTGTTTCAGCCTGGATTTTCCCGTAGGGTTGATCCGCTCGCCGATCAAAACGCAAGGCCCGCCGAACACCACGGTTTTCCCGTGGGATGAAACCACCGTTTCCGTTTTCTGTTGAATGGGCAAAACCGGCAAATCCCGGCAGTGCTTTATCATTGCATGGATATGATCGGGCGTCGTACCGCAGCATCCGCCCATAAGCCATGGCCCCATGCGGCCAAGGGCTTCCATATCCCGGGCGAAATCCTCCGGGCCAAGATGATAGCAGGTATCCCCGTTCTCCACTTCAGGCAGCCCCGCGTTGGGGCATAGCAGCACCGGCACAGACGATGCCTTCAGCATTTCCTCCATTAGCGGCATCATCTGCCTGGGGCCCAGGCCGCAGTTCATGCCAAGGGCTGTCACGCCAAGCCCTTCCAGCATGGCCGCCATGCCCCGGATATCCCCCCCGGTAAGGAGTTTGCCGTTTTCATTGACCATCATGGTAGCGATCACCGGCAGGTTTGTCCGCTCCCTGGCTGCCAGCACTGCTGCCTTCAATTCATAGCTGTCGGACATGGTCTCAATCAGGATAAGGTCCGCCCCGGCTTCCTCCCCCGCCTTGGCCATATCCCCGAAAAGGGTCACCGCCTCTTCAAAGGGCAGGTCGCCAAAGGGCTGGAGAAGCTTTCCCGTAGGCCCCAGGTCCAAGGCTGCGTAACCATGGCCCTGATTTGTCACCGCCGCCTTTGCCAGGGCGACACCGGCCTTTACCACCCGGGCCGCATCGCCGCCGAAATTCAGTGCGCTCACCCCGAAGGTGTTGGCCGTCACGATATCGCAGCCCGCCTGCAGGTAGGCTTCATGTACGCTTTGCACCCGGTCCGGATGTGAAAGGTTCCAGGCCGCGGGGGGCATGCCGCCGGTAAGGCCCATGCTTTGCAGCATGGTGCCCATCCCCCCGTCCACAAAAAGCATCCTTGATCCCAGCGCCTTTTCAAACTTCATGGTTTACCCCTCCCGATACGGACAGTTCGCATCCATGCAGGACGTGCAGGAACGCGCAAGAGATTTTTGTTTGAGCAGCGTCAGCCCGATGATGGCCGTGACAGATTTTGTAGGCACCATCATGCTGCCATCCGTCAGGAAAAGGCCGATGCGCTTTTTCGCTTCCAGGAGCGCCAATACTTCCCCCTGGCAGTCAAGGGAAAGATCCCCGTATCCGGGGCTGAATCTTGTTTTCAGGGACAGCCCTTCCGGCTCCAATTCTTTTTCTATTCCGGCGCACAGGCTGTCCAGATACCCTTCCAATTTGGCCGCGGCGCAGGCCTGTAATACCACCGCCCGGCTCATGTCGCAAACAGACGCCCGGCGGATCATCATATCCGCCTTAACCCCCAGGGTCGCCGCCAGCAAAATCACCTCCCAGCAGTCCTTTACATGAACCGCCAGGCTTTTGCTTGCAAGGGTCAAGGGCCCCACAAGCGCCGTCTGATCTTCCACAGAAAGGGGAAACCGTTTAAGCACATGCCGGGGCTCCGCGGCGCGAAGCTCCACTATGGCTTCCTCCATGAGGGCGGCGGTTCGCGCATCGGGGCTTTTCCCCTTCAGCCCCAGGTATCTGGCTACCTCCCGGCGGTTTACCCCGTCACACATACTCACACTCCAATAATTTCAGAAAGGCTGGCAAAAATGGCCGCGGCTATTTGCGGCCGGTTCATGGTATAGATGTGGATATTGGTAACCCCATTGGCAATAAGGTCTATGATCTGCTCTGCGGCAAAGGCAATACCCGCCTGACGCATGGCCTTAGGATTTTGGGAAAAACGGTCTACGATAGCAGCAAACCGGGGCGGAAGGGATGCCCCCGACAGGGCGCAGATTCTTTTAATTTGCCCCGCGTTCACCACTGGCATGATCCCTGCCGCCACAGGCACCGATATGCCCTTTTGCAGCGCCCGGTACAGAAAATTATACAGAATGTTATTGTCAAAAAACATCTGCGTGGTCAGAAAATCGGCTCCGGCATCCACCTTGCGCCGTAAAAAGTCCAGGTCACGATCCTTGCTGGGCGATTCGGGATGCCCTTCGGGGTAACAGGCCGCGCCCGCTATAAACCCTTTATAATCCTTGATTTGACAAATCAGCTCGGATGCATACTTATACTGCCTGGGGCCGGGAAACTCCGTCCCCTGTGGCAAATCCCCCCGCAAAGCCAGCACATTGCGGATACCCGCCGCCTGCAAGGCTGTCAATTGCTCATTGATTTCATCCCTGGTGGAAGCCGCGCAGGTGAGGTGATAAAGCGGTTCACACCCTGACGCAAGCACTTGCTGCGCAATTTCCAGCGTGTTATTGGCGGTATTCCCTGCCGCGCCATAGGTGACGCTGACAAAGGCCGGACTTAAGGCGGCAATGTCCCGCACTACCTCCTTCACTTGAGAAAGGCCGGAAAACTCCTTGGGCGGAAAGATTTCGCAGGATACGTTCACCCGCCCCGAGTGCAGCAAATCGGGAATATGCATGGCTCACCGTTCCTTTCTGTGGATGAGCTCGCTGAGCACGTAAGGCGTTTCCTGATATACAAAATAGTTCAGCCAATTGGCAAAGAGCAGGTTCGCGTGGCTGCGCCAGCGCACCATGGGCTCCCTTTTCGGATCGTCATCGGGAAAATAATGTTTGGGGATTTCAATGGGCAGCCCCTTGTTCACATCCCTGAAATACTCGTTGGCCAATGTTTCGGGGTTGTATTCGCTGTGCCCGGTGGCAAAAACCCGCCGCCCGTCCCGGCTTGCGATCAACCCGATGCCAGACTCTTTGGAGGTGGCCAGCACCGTCAAATCCGAGCAGGAAAACACCTGCTCCTCGCACAGCTCCGTATGGCGGCTTACCGGCACGTCATACATGTCATCAAAACCCCGGACCAATTTATGGTCACGAACCAAAACCTGATGGGAGAACACACCGAACATCTTTCCCTGCAAGGGACGCTTATGGATGCCGTAGTGGTAAAACAGCCCCGCCTGGGCCGCCCAGCAGATAAACATGGTGCTGAAAGCCCGCTCATCCGCCCAGGCCATAATGGCCTGCAATTCATTCCAATACTGCACATCTTCAAAATCAAGCTTTTCCACCGGCGCGCCGGTAATAATCACGCCGTCAAAAAACGCATCCCGCACATCTTCGAACGTGCGGTAAAAGGTAGTCAGATGCGCATGATCCGTATTTTTAGAAGCGTAGCTTTTCGTATGCAGCAGCGTTATTTCCACCTGCAAAGGCGTATTGCCAATGAGGCGTAAAAGCTGTGTTTCCGTATCCTCTTTGGTGGGCATCAAATTCAGAATGGCAATGCGCAAAGGCCGGATATCCTGGGATGCGGAACGCTTTTCGGTCATGACGAAAATGTTTTCCTGCGTCAGGATTTTCGTAGCCGGGAGCGCATCGGGAATTTTTACCGGCATAAAAGCCCTCCTCGTCCAATGTTTCCGTTTTTTCAAAAAGGGAGCTGTCTCATTAGGGCATAATTGTACGTTTACTCATGGACATGGCGTCCGAAGGTTTCCAAAGGGCGATCGGAAAGCCCTTTGGCCGCGTCCGTAAACGCAGAATCCTTTTTATGAATAGTCTTACAATGTATGCGCCTAGTGCGGCAGCCCCCTTGCGGGCGTGACTGGATTGTATCATTTCCTAGCAAAACTGTCAAGAATCTATATAATTCAATTCTGCCAACATTTTTGCCCTCATGGCCCCTAAAAATTCAGGAAATTGATCTATTTCAAATTGCTCTATTGGTTCACCCACTCCGTATTGTTGAGAAGGTTTCGGCAGAAAAACACAACCAGCGGCGAAAGAACCAAATTCGAAAGTGCCATCGCTCCAAGGGATGTAATTTCCACCGAGAAAAACACAATGCCCTTGATTGCCAGCAGGATGGCCAGCGCAGCCCCCGGCGCAATGAGCAGGATCATCACCAGGACATACAGCATAATCACCAGGGATTTTAAGCGGATACCGCCAAACAGCTTTTCCACAAGCAGGTTCCCCGCCACAAACAGACACGCAAAGGTAAAGCGCACCACCACGGCAAAGGCAATCCCGGCAGGGGACAGGCCTGTCAGCAAGCCGATGGGTACCATAAGCAGCACCGCCTCATAAACATACCCCAGCAGGGATTCTCGCAGGCAGTGCATCAGCTTGCGGAAGGAGGTTTCAGGTATCATGTAAAGATAGGGCCTGGTCAATTCCTTCACCCAGCGCCCGGTGGCCACGGTAAACAATTGCATATAGGTGGCAAAGGCAAACGCGGGGATAAATCCCTCATCCTTTATGATAAGCGTAAACCCAATGCTCACCAGCGCCATGACGAGGGACATGGTATCCAGCACAAACCGCTTACCCCGGCGGCTTTCCAGCCGGTGCTTTTGATAAAACACCGCTGCGCCCCACCCCTTGTTTATACCGGTTTTGCCCACCTTTACGTGCTCGGGCATCATCTCCTGCATTCTGCCCTCTTTTTTCGCGGTAATGGCCTGATGGTTCATCTCCGTAATCTGGAGCACGTCCTCGTAATAGTCCGCCTGTTTCCGGCCCAGATATAGCATGCCCAAGCCCGCCAGAAGAACCCCGGCAAGCCCCGCCGTCAGCGCCATGAAGCCGTTTCCTTCCCACAGGCCCTGGATCAGCGCCCGCATCCACCCGCCTACAGGGAAAAGAATCATGGGCAGTTCCCCCATCGCCCGGGAAGCACCCAGGGTCCAGGCATTCGGGTTCTGAGACACCGGGATTGCCACATACAGTGCTGCAAGGCCGCACAAAAGAAACAGCGCGGATTTAATACCCTTTCTCAGGCTTTCTTTCCCCGCGGCAGCGGAATACAGCACCATGGCCGTAACCTGTCCCAGAAACAAAGACAATGCGTAGCCCAGCAAAACGAGCAGCAAAAAGCCTATGGAAACGCCATATTGCTGGTGCATCCAGGCATACTGAAACAAAAGAAAGAAACCCACCATCAGCGAATTGCCCATCTGCCGGACCATGCCGTACAAAAGCACCCGCCGGGGTTCAATGGGGGCGGGAAACACAAGGTGGATGTCCGGGAGACGGAAAATGGTGGCGCCCCGGTTCACTCCTTGATAAGCCGTCAAGACAAACATGGCGATATACAGCGCGGACATGATGGCGTAAAGCTCATTCATGGGCCGCAGCGTTCCCAGTTCATCTGCGCCCCCTGCAAAAATCACAAGGCCCAGCATGCCAGTTATCAAAAGCGCGGCCACCCAGTTCGCCGGCTTTTTGAAAAAGGAAATCAGCCTGTTTTTCAGCGTGGTAACAAGAAGGTATGGAAGGGCGCTCATGCTTCATGCCCCTTTCCCTCTGTGATCTCAAAAAACAGCTCCTCCAGCGTCTTTTCCCCGTGGGCGCTGTCCGTGCCGTTTTTCTTGGTCGCGGCAAACACGCCATCTCGCATGATATGGGCAACATCCCAGTAGTTTTCCACGCTGTCCAACATATGGGTGCTGATCAGCACCGATACCCCATCCGCCCTAAGCTCCCGAAAGATTTCTTTCAGCTCCTTGATGGCGTGGGGATCCAGCCCCATCATGGGTTCATCAAATACCACAACCCGGGGCTTGGGAAGCAGCGCGCAGGCAATGCTCACCTTCTGCTGCATGCCTTTGGAAAGCTCCTTGCCCAGTTTATCCTTTTTGTCCTTCAGTTCCAGCCGCTCCAGCAATTCATCCGCATAGGCCTGATAATCATTGATCTTGTATGCTCGGGCGATAAATTCCAAGTGTTCTTCAACGGTCAATAAATCGTACACGGCGGGCATTTCAGGTACGTAACCAAGGGCTCTTTTGGCTTTCAGCGATTTATTGGGATGGCCCATCACCTCAATATGCCCCTCGCAGCGCAGCAGCCCCGTGATGCACTTGATCAAGGTGGATTTTCCGGCGCCGTTGGGGCCAAGGAGCACAGCAATCTGCCCGTCATCCACCTGAAAGCTGATGTCGTTGTTGGCAACTGTCTTCCCGTACTTTTTGGTTACGTTTGCAATGGTCAGCATGAAATTACCCCTTTTTCCTTTTATCTTCCATTCACCGTTTATATCATAATCGAAATGGGTAAAATAGCAAGGTATTCCAGTGGATATCCTCATTTCTTCTGCCCAAACCTGCAAAACAGCGCTTCTTTGCACCCAAAGGGCCGAAACTTTCCCTGCGCGCCCATTTTTCGAAAAAAGAAGGATTTTGAAAGGTTTAGGTAGAATTCAAGTTTAATGCCTTCCGTGGCGGTTTTTTGCTGTGCGTTTCCACGGTGCATGGAAAATGGGTGCCCCTTCGTTTACATGTATATAGGGATGCAAGTCCTTTCGGCTAGGCGGCAGCCTTCCGGAAAGAAAAGGATGGTCAACATGAGCAGGAGCAAAAAACAAAACGATCCTCTCCGCACGCTGATCCGCGTGGTTTTGATCCTAGCAGCGGCAACCGTCGTCTGCGCAGCCTTATTCTTCGGCCTTAACGCTTTTGAACAGCACAGCCTGGCACAAAAAGTTGCGGATACCAAGGCTGCCAACCTTAAAAAGCAGGAGCAATACGACGCCGCCCTGGCGGAGTATCAAGCTGCCACGCAAAAGGGCGAAAACCTGTCCTGGCCCGCACCCAAGCCGGAAGGGTGGGATGTGGTGGATTTAAGCGCGTATGGATTGGAAAATACGCAATCCGTCACCCTCGACCGCTCCGCCCTTATGTACGGCGGCATGATGCTGGTCAACGCCTGGCATCCGCTGCCCGGCGACTTTTCCGATGTTCAAACGCTGAGCATTGGTTTAACCACCGCTTGGCGGGTGGCGGTGCAGAATGCCGAAGTAAAGCTTTTTCAGCCTGCTATTGATGCGCTGGACGCCATGATCCGGGATGCCACCGCCGGGGGTCTGAAAGACTTTATTGTCTGGGAAGGCTACCGCACCATGGAAAAGCAAACCAGCCTTTTTGACGCCGAGAAGGAAAAGCTGTCCAAGCGTTACAGCGGCGACACTTTAATCGAGCAGGCAAAAAAGAGTGTAAACTATCCCGGCACCAGCGAATATCAAAGCGGCTTTGCTTTCAACCTGGGCCTTTATAACAAAACCGATATCACCGTCAGGCAGCAGCCTTTCCAAGGTACGCCGCAGGGCATCTGGGTAACGGAAAATTCCTGGAAATACGGGATCATCTTCCGCTTCCCCACGGCAGATTTCCCCAATTCCTCCTGGGTGGACAAGTCCTTTAAAACAGGCGTTACCGTTCCGCTGAATCTATACCGCTATGTAGGCATCCCCAATGCGGCCGTCATGCATGCGAAGAACTTCTGCCTTGAGGAATATATTGAATATCTCATCGCCCACCCCCACCTTGCGGTGTATGAAAACGGCACGCTGAAGTACGAAATTTACCGCCAGGAGATTGGCGATGCCGCGTCGGCAACCATACAGGTGCCTTTGGCTGCCTCTTCCTACATATCATCGCTGGACAACATGGGCGGTGTGGTGACCGCCTTCGTATACGAATAGTCTCTTCCCTAATGCATAATGAAGGCCGCCGGCAAACGCCGGCGGCTTGTTTCATATTCTTCCTTTATCGTTTTCAAGCCATCCGCAGACGGTAGCCCAGCTTGTACACCGTCTCAATGCAGTCCTCACCCAGCTTTTTGCGAAGACGCTGCACATGCACATCCACTGTCCGGGTTTCACCCATGTTTTGATACCCCCAGGCCGTGCGCAAAAGCTGTTCCCGGGAAAGAGCTGTGTCCGGGTTTTGCATCAGCACCTGCAGCAGCGCAAACTCCTGAGCGGTGAGGCTGAGCGGTTCGCCGTCCAGGAGCACCGCCTTTTCCTCCAAATGAATTTCCAGGTTGCCAATGGCCAGCCGCTTCTCCGTCTCCTGTATCAGAGAGTTCACCTGTTCCAGCAATTCCTCTGCGGAAAAAGGCTGGATCAGCACCCGGCTCGGGCCGCCGTACATCGTTTGAAGATGCTCTTTGGTATCCGCTTCACACGTCGTGAACAACACCGGCCACCCCTTTTGGGACAAGCCCTCCATGAATGAAAAGCTATCTGCCCAAGGAAGACGGGCATTCATAATCGTTAGCGCATATGCGATGTTCTTCAGGGAAATTTTTGCCTGCCCCGCGTTTTCTACCGTATGGCACCCATGGCCCGCTCGTGTCAGCATGGATTCCATCTGCTGTGCCGCTCTTTCATTGCTTTCGATGATGAGTATTTCAGCCATGCATTTCACCTCATGCATCCAACGGTCCAGGAAAGGAAATTCATGCCGCTTTTGTAATTTCATATTGAACAAAATGTGAATAATTTGTAACAATAAGGAAAATATATGGAACCGTTCACCACCTGCGCCGATCTATCCATTCTCCAAGGCCGAGCCCGGCTACAATCCAGCCCAAAGGCCCACAGCCGCAGCCCGAGCAGCCCCTTCTTCGGCGACCATTACGGCTTCCGAAAATGAGAAAGAACAGGATGATCAGCACAAACAGCTTGCCCAGGCTGAAGCCCGAATTTTTTTCTTCCCGCACAAACACTTCCCCGGCAGTTTCCTTGCGCTCCTCTGTATGATCCCCGGCAAAGAAGGAGTCGTTGTCCCACAAGAAATCACGCCAGCTGTCTCCGCTGGGGGCCAGGGTAGGTGCGGGTGTAGCCGTGGCCTGGGGTGCGCCAAACAGGCCGGCGGTAGAAATGGCTGCACCGTATTGCTTGCCCAGCAGGTTTGCCAATGCCGGAATATACCGGGCGACAGCGTCATCATACTGCTGCGCATCATAGCTGCTTTGGAAATTCGCGCTGAGAAGATTCTGCTGGGATTCTGCCGGAAGCCTGCGAAGAAGCGTATTCCCGGCCACTGTGGCGTAAGTTTCTTCCCCGACTGCCATAAGCAGCATCAAGTCTTCCTCGCCCAGCTGCCAGCGCCCAAACAATTCCTTGGTATAGGCGTTGATTTCCATGCCATCCAGGAAGTGGACAGTGGTGATCCACAAGTTAACCCCTGTCGCATCATGCAGGCTTTTTTGAAAAGAATTGAGATCCTTTACCGTATCGGCGCTAAGCACATCGGCATAGTCCGATACATTCCCGGTTTTTTCCGGAAACCTGGGTGAAGCGAAGGCGCCGACCGTAAGGGATAAAAGCAGCGCCAGCAAAAGCACGGCCCCAAGGCGGCGGAAAAACACAGTTCGTGCCATAGCCATTCTCCTTTTTGTCATTGCGCTTCCCCCTTTACTCCGCTGCAAAAACCTGCGCATCGCCAACGCCCATAAACCCGGCGAAAAAACCGCTGAGAGACATCTGCCTGCGCCGGTTGTAATCCTCCGCAGCCTGGTTGTACGCCTGAATTGCCGCGTTCTGGCTTAGGGAGTTCATCTCCCCCGTCAGCGTCGTCAGATAGTTCTGATCCCGAACACTATCCTTCATGGAGGGAAGCGTGGAAAGCTCTTTTTCCAATTGTTCCACGGCCCGGCTCAGATCCTGATCGGCCCGATATTTTTGAGAAAGGGAGGCATCTTGCCGCAATAGCGTTTCCCTTGCTGCATTCAGGGCTTTGATCAGCGGATGGGAAGCATCCAAATGCCGCCCGGCTACCACCTGCAGGTTATGGGCATCCGCAGCTCGCAGTTCCAGCACAGCCTTGAGCCCAGTCTCCGAGGCATATGCCGCCTGCACCTTATCCTTTTCCTCCTGCCAGCCCCTGCGCGCGCCAAAGCCCAGGCCTCCTGCTACCAGCAGGATCGCCAGCACCACGCATAAAAAGGTGTGCGAGGTCTTCTTCATCATGATTCCTCCCTTTGGAAAAACAGGCAAGGGCCATCCCCCTTGAAACCCCGCCCGGGATGTTCAAGGGCATGGCCCTTGATAAAAGTCCAGGTTTAATCCCGGCCTTCCCTCAGCGCTTGAGCTCCAGGAGCTTGCTTTTCAGTTCGCCTTCCATCTTGTACAGCGTGGCTTCCGCAGCCAGCCGCTTTTGATGGCCTTCAGACTGGATGCGCATCACTTCATTGATGGTATCAATCAGGGATTGATTGGTCTGCACCAGCGTCTCGATATCGATAATGCCGCGCTCCGCTTCGGTAGCGGTTTCAATCGTACCCATTTTTAACGTTTCTGCGTTCTTTTTGAGCAGTTCGTTGGTCATATTGGTCACTGCCGTCTGGGCCTTCAAGGCCGTCTGGCTGTGATGCAGCCCCAAAGCCAGCACCATTTGGCTCTTCCAAAGGGGCAGGGTATTGCTCAGGGTGCTTTGAATCCGCTCCACCAGCAGGCTGTCGTTATTTTGCAACAGCCTTATTTGGGGGGCCATCTGCATGGATACCTGGCGGGTCAGCTTCAAATCGTGCAGCTTTTTCTCGAAGCGGTCGCACATGGCGCTCAAATCATTGGCCTTTTGGGCATCCATAGCATCCCCGGACTGGGCCGCTTTTTCCTTCAGCTCCTTCAGTTCCGTGTCCCGCACCTTTTGCAGCTTCTCGTCCCCGGCGATAATGTACATGGTCAGTTCTTTGAAATAGACGGTATTCTGATCATACAGATGGTTGAACATGGCTACATCTTTTAGCAGCTGCACCTGATAGCCTTCCAGGCTCCCCGCGATATTTTCCACGTTCACGCCGACTTTTTCATACCGGGCTTTCATGGACTCGATCTGTTTCCCGGCGTTCTTAAAAAATTTCATGATGCCCTTGGGCGCTTCGGCATCCGTATCAAAGCCCTTCAGTTCGGTAACCAGGTTGACCAGCATATCGCCAATCTCACCAGTTTCGCTGCTTTTCACATACTCCAAAGCCTTATCGGAAAAGTCCGCAATTTTCTTTTGGGCATCGGCGCCAAAGAGGAGTACATGATCGGGATTATTCAAATTGAGCCGGTCGATAAAATCGGAGATGCTCTTTTTCTCCTCCGCGGTCAATTGCTTATCATCCAAACGGTTGACCACGATCTCCGTGGCTTTGGGCGCTTCCACCTGGGTGGCGGCCAGCGTCTCCTCCAGCAGCACCTTATCCCGAAGAGACACATCGGGCTGCAACGTGAGGGTGGGGATGGACGGTTGTTCGCTGCTCATAAAATGCTCCTCCTATTCGTGTTTTTCAGAGGCGGCTTCGGCTGGCGCCGGTTTGCCTTTCCCCATCTGTTGAAATCCGGTTTCTACCAGGCCATCCCGCTTGAGCATCTGCTCCAGCACTTCAATGTCGGTAGTCACATCCAGCATATCGTCATGGTACAGGTTTTCCAGCTGCTTTTCACAGGCGGTCAGCACAACACCCATGGCTTTTACAATGCGGCTGCGGGCCGCGCTGGCATTCTCACCTGAAACCTCACGCTGGTCCATTACCCGGTAGCTTTTAAGCATTTTCAGGGTGGTGGGCAGATAGTAGTCCATAAACCGGCGGATTTGGGGGGCCTTTTGCGGCTTTTCCGCTACGGTTCGAAAGATTTGCCCGCACAGCCGTTCCAGGTCGTCCATCTGTTTGGACAGAGCCGGATCGGGAATCAGTTCGTTTTCCATGCGGATCTGCGCCATCATTTCCTTGCCCTTTTGAATCAGTTCGTCGGCGGCAGCATTTCCTGTTGTGGGAATTTCCTCAAGCACTTCCTGCTTTGCCTGCTGCCGATTAGGTGACAGGTCCAGCCCCGAGCCCATGATGGCAACCACCCGGCCGATAAGCAGCGCCAGTGCGCCGGCCAAGATATAATCTCCAATCCGGTACAGGGGGAATAGCACGGCATACAGGGCAAAGACGATGCCAAATGCCAAGATACCGGCTCCAGCCCCTTTTTTTGGTTTCTTCCCTCCGGGGGAAGGTTGTTTTCCTGCCATGACTGCCCCTCCGTTATTGGCTTCATTCCGGGCCTATTGTATCCAATTTGCGCTTTTGCGTCCACTTCAATCCGCGCAAAGCCGCAATTTTGCGTTTCAGGCATGCAGCCTGGGCTTCAACACCTTTTGCGGCTGGTTATTATTATATCATAGCGCTATGCCTTTGGAAAGAAAAGGGCATGAGAAAACTATGAGAATTCCATGAGAATGACCATGTTCTAAAAAAGGGCGCCGGCCTAAACCGACACCCTTTTCAAAAACGCTTATTGTTCGTAATAGCTTTGCCCGTAAATAAATTCATGCAGCGCATCTATATTTTTCTTCAGGTTTTTGCCATTCATATACACAAGGCTTGCACCATTGATCGTCTTGTACCCAAAGGTGTGATCCATGGGCAGCCGATGTTCCGTAAAGAGCGTTTCCCCTGCCTTGGCCTTATCCATCAGGTCTGAAGCGAGCACTGTGCTTCCCAGTTCAAAAATCTCACTGGCGGTCAGGTTGGTGTAGACGTAGGGAAGCACCGCGGTCATCAGGTCCATCATCTTGTCCAGGTTCATGTCCTGCATAACCAAGTTGAGCAGCGCCTGCAACAGCTTTCTTTGCCGGGCTGTCCGAACAAAATCGTTATCAAGGCCGCGGATGCGGGCAAAGGCCACCGCCTGCATGCCGTCCAGGTGATGCACGCCTTCCACGCCCTTTACCTTCTGGCGGTCCACCTTGTCCAGGGGTTCTTTTCTCAGCTCATAGTTGATACGGTTGGCTTCCGCTTTGGTCAGTTCTATATCCACGCCGCCAAGGCTGTCGATGATGGCAGCCAGGCCGAAGAAATTGATCGTTACAAAATGGTCGATATTCATTTGGAAGTTGCGGTTCACTGTGCGCATGGAAAGCTTTGGGCCGCCGTCTTCCCCATCTTTGCCGCCAAACTTGTACGCCACGTTGATGCGGTACATGTTTTTATAGCCCGGCACAGTCACGGCAGTATCCCTGGCGATGGAGGCCAGCTTGATTTCGCCTGTTTCCTTGTGGATGGACAGAATCATCACCACATCGGAAAGCCCCGTATCCTTCACATCATTACGGGCGTCCACGCCCAAGAGCAGGATATTGAAATAATCATCCGGCAGCTTCACGTTGGTTTCCAGCGTGGTCGGGTCGATATCCGCCCGTTCGCTTTCATCAATCCCGTTTAGCTGCTGGGCGATGTCCTCGTCCAGCTCGCCCGGATCAATGGCGGCTTCCATGTCTGCCCCTTCCGCGTTGGCGGCATCCTCTGCTTCCCACTGTTCCCACTGGGCCAAATCTTCCTCATCCAGGCCCGTTTTGATTTCATTCCCGAACAGGGATACCTCCGGATCCTCCTCCGACAAGGCAGCGGTAGACAGGGAGGCAAGGCACAACATAAGGCATAAGGCCCAGACAAGCCCTTTTTTCATAAATGAAACCAAGCAACATTCCTCCTGTAAAGGGGTGGGGCGGCCGGTTTTTACCGGGGCCATTTCCGGCTCATTATACGCGCACAGGCATAAAAAAGCAATCCTCGTCTTTTCCCAATTGCGGTTCCGTTCAGGGTTTTCTGATCAGGGCATACAGCCCCGAATCCTGAACCGCGGCCAGCAGATATCTTCTGGAACGGCGCAAGCCGGAAAAGGGCGCCTGCATCTCCGTGAACAAATATGGGGTAATGAATACGCCAGGCCGGATTTGAGCCTTCTGTTCGTCTGCAGGAAGGGTCAAAAGCCCATAGGCGGCAGCAAAAGTATCTTCCTCAAAGCCTTCCAGGCTTTGGGCCATATGGTAAATATCCTCCATATCCACAGCCGCCTTCAGGCTCTTCATCAAAGGCGCGATATCAAAGGTTTCATCATCGAGCACCATCTGAGCCGTCAGGCGGAACATGCGCCCGGCAGGGAGCATGCCGCTGATTCCTGCCTGCTCCTGGGCGGTAAGAGTAGTGACCGGCGTCAGCATAATCTGAAATTTCGCCTTGCTGATGGCAGTTTTCTCCTGGGCTGCAATTGCCCGGATGGCCTCATTGTTCAAATCGGCCAGGGAATAGAGTACCGTCATATCCGCAACAGAGAAACTGATGTGGGTAATACCCAGCTTCACCAGCTTGTTTACCAGCCCTTGGGTCATGGTAAGCTGCCGGCCCCTGTAGATAAGCTTGCCGTCGCTGTCCGTGGCATACCCGCCATCCTTATTCAGTTCGGGCTCCGTTTCCAGGCTTAACAGCACTTCGTTTCCGGAAGAATTTACCCGGAAAGAGGGGCTGAAGGGGCGGACCTTTCCATCCTCGGTATCTGTGAAAAGCTTGCCGTAACTCTCCTTGTTGATGGTCAACTTTTCCGTCGTGTTCAGGATGATATCCAGCTTGTGCTTATCGGAAAGCTGGATGATTTGATGAATGGGCACAATGGGAATCGCCGTAGAGCCGCCTCCGCCGGGAAATCCCCAGCCCATCATGGGCAGGATGGTGAATGGCGTCGCATCGGAATCCAGCACCACCCGGTAGTTGTTCCCGGCAGACAAGCCGTCCACTACATAGGCATAGGAACCTGGTGCTTCCCCTTCCTCTCTGGAAAGATCGCCGGTAAGGGTATCTTCATCCAATAGGCCCCAGGCGGTATAGAAGAAGAACGGGTCCATATCCCCTTCAAACTTCATCTGGTTGGGTTCCGGAATAATAGTCACTGTCCGGGGCAGAATGCGAAAAGCAGCTTCCGCCGTTGCGGCATTCAGGTTTTCCGTGGCCTCCGCCGTAGCCACCGCCTTATAATACCCCGCCTTGACGGGGGCTTTTGTACTGGAATAACTGGTGCCGTTATAGCCCTTATAAACCCAGGTAACTTTGCCGCCATCATTATTTTCAATGGAGGGTGAAGGCTTATCCCCATAGGTCACATCTTCACAGACAACATGCAAATCATTTGTTCCTTTGGCAATTTCAAAGGTGATGGTCCGTTCCGCCGCCTCATAATTCCGGCTCGCTTCGGCCTGAAGCTTTACCGTATAGATGCCCACATTCACAGGGGTGTCTATTTGCGTGCCCTGCGCCGTGTTTCCCTTATAAAAGACGGCAGTGACTTCCGCACCCCCCAGGGCGGAAACGTTGGAAAGGGAAACGGGAACGCCGTCATAGCTTTTGTAAAGCGGTGCGGAAAGGACAATGCTTCCCGGGGCTTTTGCAATAGCAAACTCCTTTTGCACGGTGGTTGCAAAATAGCGTACGTGATCCTGGGGCACGGTAAGCGTAAGGGTATAGGTTCCGGCGTCAACGGGTGTTTCCCCCGGCTGCAGCCCTTCGCCCGTATAGGTCACCGCCACTCCCTCAGGCGCACCGCTAAAAGTATAGGGCGTGCCATCGTACACCCGGCCGATATCCCCCAATGCAGGCGCATAAGGACCCCGTACCATAATGGTGTAAATGGGGCTGAAGGTAAAGCCGTCCACCGTGTTGGCGGTAAGCTGAGCGCCGGCCTCTCTGGCGCCATACACCCGGAAGGTTATTGTTTTCCCGGGTGTAAGCCCGGTAAGGAGAACCTTGCCAGCACTGGCCGCATGGCGGGAAGCATCCGCCACATACGTATCCGGCAGTGCCTGGGCAGTGTCGCCCACAACATATTGCACGCCGCTGGTCCCGGCATCAGGGGCGCTGAAAGTGATTTCCGTCCCTTCTTCCTTGCTGACAGACTGCACATTTTCGATAGGCAACCAATCTGCAGGGTTCCCCTGGCCATTGAGTATCACAGCCGTATAGGTATTTTTCCCGTCGGAAACGGCCACATCCTGCTGATTTAAAAGGGTGCTGCGCCAGACATAGATTTTCCCGTCGGCCATGGTGCGCGTCGCTGTAGGAGCTTCGCCGCCAATTTTCAGGGTTACATCCCGGCTAGCCACAGGATGCCCTTCCCCATCCGTTACGAGGATAACGCTGGGCTGTATTCCAGGATTGCCTGTAAATCCCGGAATGATGGAAACATTGGCTAGAATGCTCAAGCCCGTCTGCTGGGATGGCAGCGCTCCCTGCACTGTAAGCGTGCCGCTGCCCCCAATGGTCATCGCACCATTCGATAGGAAGCCCGGCCCGGCGATGTTCTCCAGCCGGTTATCGCCAGCCACCGTAAAATTCACATTCGCTCCGCTTCCAATTACCATGGGAATGGAAGGCCCACTGATATGAACCCCTTTAAGCGTGATGTTGGCCGTCACGCCATCCGTCAACTGAATGAAATTGGATGTAGGAACCCCTTCTCCATCAATTACATAGGTGCCATTAGCAGATATAGTTATTATACCGTTTTTCAGGTAGAAGTATTGGGGAGATGGTGCAGAAACCACGGATATGTTGATTACGCTCCCATCCTGGGCAATCCGGTATTCCTTATCCGCGGGAAGAACCGGCAAGAGCATGGATGTCGCGTCCTTCCACAAGACGGGAATGCTTCTGCCCTCCAGGATACAGGTGCTTGTCAGTCCCACGCTTCCTACCGTTACGAGCTGCGCTTCCTGTCCGTTTATGAGAAAACGGCCTGGAGTTATATAATACATGGGACTGTGAATATTGCCCGACATCACATTGATTCTATTCACAAAACCTAAAGGAGAAGCTAAATCGAGAGATCCGGAGCCCGTTATCGTAAGCATATGATAATTAAAAGAATCAATCGCCATCTGCGATATGCTGTTGCTCCCCCTCAGTTCCAGCACTGCTTCACGCCACATCTTAAAATTGTGATTCGCGTTGAGGGTTACATGATCGAGAATAAGGGAAATCCCATCTCCGTCAAATGTAATGGTTGTATCAATAGAAACACTTCCCGTCACGCGGTAGACACCAGGCTGGGTCAGCGTCACGTTTGGCTGGGCATTCAAGTCCAGCAGCACCCCATCCCCTTCCGGTGCGGCCGACGGCGCTTCCCTTACGGCCAGTATACCGTTTGCTACCTGGCCCTTATATTCATAATTCGCTTTTGGGGCGGGCAGCCACAAATACATTTTCCCATCCGCGTGGGGCTGGTTGGCGCTGTAGTCTGCCCCGTTCACCGTGCAGGAAGTGACACCTTCGGCGGAAAAATCCGCCCGCTGTGCCCCGTTTTTCTCTGTAAAATTCGCCTTGATGGAGCCGCCCTGAACTTCGACCGTGCTGTTGGTGCCTAGGACAGTTTCCCCTATATCCAGCGCGCCGCCGGACAAATAGACCACTTTGGCCTCATTCCCCAACTGCAGCCGGGAAACGGCATTCAGCCCTTTCAGCATGATGTTTGCCTGAACTTTGGGGGACAAAATCAGGACATCTGCCTTGCAATTTTCCAACGTCAAAGATACGATGCGGTTCTCCGCCACCGTGATCTTTCCTTCAGGGCGCTTGTCCCCTTTGATCACGTAATTGCCGCTGCGGTACAGGACAATGTCCCCATCCTCCAGGTTGATCGTTATCGTTTGGGGAACAGCGCTTAACAGCATCCGAACCTTACCTGACTGCCTGGCCCGCAGCAGCGCATCCTGCTGATCCAATATCCAGGCGCCTTTTTCGCAAAGGGGCATATCCAACCCGTGGACGTCCTTGCCGATATGAATGCACCCCGGCACATCACAGGCAGGCGCAAGCAGGCAGTTTTCGTTGGCATGGTCGCAAAGCGTTTCATCCCAGGGTTCCTGTGTGGGAGGAGGAACATCCGTCGGGGCATCCGTTGCTGCGATTGTGAGGGTAGGCGTGGGCGTAAGCGCAGCGGTGGGCGCAGCCGTTGGGTCAAGGGTGGGCGTAGGGGTGGGTGTAGGCGTCAATGCCACCGTGGGAACAGGAGCAGGCGATTCCGTAGGGGACAAAGTTGGCGTGGGTGTCACAACATCCGTTGGAGCCGTCGTTTCCGTTACGGCAGTTGTTTCCGTAGCTTCCAGCGCCATTTCTGTCGGGCCAGCTTCCTCAAAAGGGGTACCCGGCTCCAGCGCCAACACACCCACAGGCTGGACAAACAACAAAACGGCCGCCAACACGCCCGCAAAAATACGCTGCATTTTACCCTTCATTTCTCTGGCCTCCCACTTCTTGCCACGTTTCCCATTCTTTTATGTAACGGGATACAGATTGAAGTCCATCCCTAAAATTGTAAATCTTTACGGCTCTTTCAATAGCAGTAAGATGTATGGCAAATCCGGCATGCATATATACTACTGCAATAGTATGTTGGTGTCAAATTCTTTCCGTTACCGTCAGGGGGGCATTCTGCCCCGCCCAGACTTTTAGTGTGCGCGGTTTAACGTGCTTGGGCCGCATCCTCCTGCCGCTCCATCAACAGTACGTTTTCCACCCCATATGTCCAGCAAAACATGTCCACAGGCTGGCATTTCGTAATGCAGTAGCCCTTTGCGCAAAGCAGTGCCGCGTCCCTTGCCTGGGTGGCTGGGTTGCAGCTCACATATACAACACGCTTTGGCGCAACCGCACCGATGGCCTCAATCACCGACGGCTCCACGCCCTTCCTTGGCGGGTCCAGCACCACCACATGGGGAGATAGGCCCTCCCGGACCAATCGGGGTAAAACCGACTCAGCCGGGCCGCAATGGAAGGACGCGTTTTGGATGCTGTTGCGCTTTGCGTTTTCCCGGGCATCCATCACCGCCGGCTCCACCGCCTCCACGCCGGTCACATGCTTGGCATGGCTGGCCAGCAGAAGGGAAATGGTACCCGCACCGCAATACAAATCCGCCACCGTCTCCGTGCCCGTCAGTTGGGCATAGTCCAGGGCAATTTGATACAGCCGCTCCGTCTGCTCCGGATTGATTTGAAAAAAAGAAAGGGGCGACAGGGAAAAGTGCAGGCCGCAAAGCGTATCCTCCAGCCGTTCTTTTCCCCAGATCACCTGATAATTATCACCTAAAATAACATTGGTTCGCGCCTTCAATATACTGATGCACAGGGAAGCAAGGGAAGGCACCTTTTCCCGCAGACGATTTAGCAGTTCCTGGCTGTGGGGCAGTGCATCCCCGTTTAACACCAATACCGCCATTGCCTCACCTCTTTGGGAGACACGGGCCATCACATGGCGCAAAATCCCCTCATGGCTTTCCTCCCGGTAGGGCGGAATGCGGTATTCTTCCATCCAGCCCCTTACTGCTTCTAGAATACCGTTGAGCTCCACCCTGGCCACAGGGCAGGCCTTCACATTGATGATATCATGGCTGCGGGGTGCGTAAAAACCAAGAAGGGGCTTCCCTGCCTCCCCGCCCACCGGCAGGGCTGTCTTGTTGCGGTAGTGCCAAGGCTCCGCCATACCCAAAACAGGGGGAACGTCCACGTCAAGGCCTCCGATGCGGGAAAGGCAGTCTTTCACCTGCCCGCGCTTGAACGCCAAGGTTTCCTCATAATTCATGTGCTGAGCGGAACAGCCGCCGCACCTGGCATACACAGGACAGGGCGGTTCCTGGCGGGAGGGACTTTCCTTCAAAACCTCCATCAGTTTTCCGAAGGCAAACCGCTTTTGCACCTTAACGACCCGGCAGCTGATTTTCTCTCCCGGCAGCGCTCCAGGCACGAAAAGGGCCATCCCCTCATGAAAACAGACCCCTTCGCATTCGGCCCCCAGCCGTTCACAGCGCACGGTCAGCACGTCATTTTTTTGCATGGTGTCCCTCCCAAGGCTTATCAAGCACCATTTTATTGTACATGCCCTTCCCTCTTCTGTAAAGCAGATGTAAAAAGGGGTTGCTTACCGCTTTCACTTTTCGTAAAATGTGCTATCATATAGCCAAAGTAGCCGTTTACCTTATTGTGTCAGGAGGCATGCCCATGGATACCTTGGACCTGGAGTTATCCCTGCCCGCACAGGAGGCCGCCGTACTAGCGGAGCGCCTTTTGATGGATGAGCTGGAAGGCGAGCTGATGGATTCGCAGGAGATTGCTTGTAAAAGCGGCCGGATTATCCTCATGCTGTGCATGCTGAAATCCTTGAAGAGCAAGGGAATGCTGACACTTCTGGTTACCATTGACAGCCTGACGGGAAGCACCCGGCTCCATGCCGCAGGCGCAGGGCAGGGGCTGGAGGAAGGTCATATCAAAAGCCGGGCCTTTACTGCCCTGGAAGAGACCTTTTCGGCTTATAATGTTTGAGCCTGTCAAATAAGGTTTGAAACTACCCAAGGCTGACACAAAAGCCCTGCCATTCCCGCGTGGCGGGAGGGCAGGGCTTTTTGTATTGCTCAACTGGTATCTGTTACTCCTTCAGCTTGTCCGCATCCTGGTCAATATCCAGGGTTATAAAGTAATCCTTGGGGGTTTCCGCACGGCGGATCAACTGCAGCTTCCCGTCTTCCTTAAGCAAAACCTCTGCGCTACGCAGCTTGCCATTGTAATTGTATCCCATAGAAAAACCGTGGGCACCGGTATCGTGAAGCACGACAATATCCCCCATCTGGATTTCCGGCAAATGCCTCTCAATGGCAAACTTGTCGTTGTTCTCACACAGGGAGCCGGTCACATCATACACATGATTGCAAGGCAGGTCCCTTTTCCCCGCCACATGAATGTGGTGGTATGCACCGTACATGGCCGGGCGCATCAGGTTGGCCGCACAGGCATCCAGGCCGATGTAGTGGCGGTATGTTTCCTTGCGGTTGGTGGCGGTCGTAACCAGCCAGCCGTGAGGGCCGGTCATATAGCGGCCCAGCTCCGTCTTGATCGCCACGTTTTGAATGCCCTTGCCGGTGAAAACCTCCTCATAGGCAGCCTTGACGCCCTGGCCGATGGCGGCAATATCCGCCTCCGGCTCCCCCGGGCGGTAGGGAATGCCAATGCCGCCGGACAGGTTTACAAACGCCAACGTAAGGCCGGTTTCCGCAACAAGCTCCGCCGAAACCTGAAACAGGATTTTCGCCAGGGCGGGGTAATAACTGTTGTCGGTGGTGTTGCTGGAGAGGAATGCGTGAATGCCGAAGGACTTTGCCCCCAGGGCTTTCAGCTCCTTCAGGCCCTTTGTAAGCTGCTCTCTGGTAAAGCCGTACTTGGCTTCGCCCGGGTTTCCCATAATGGTGTTGCCGATGGCAAAATCCCCGCCGGGGTTATACCGGCAGCAAATGCATTCCGGAATGCCGCCATGCTTTTGCAATACTTCAATATGGGTAATATCATCCAGGTTTATATAGGCGTTCAGCGCCCGGGCATAATCAAATTCCTCCGGGGGCAGTGCGTTGGCGCTGAACATAATGTCTTCCCCGGAAAACCCCACCGCCTTGGCCAGCATCAATTCCGTAAGGGAGGCGCAGTCCACGCCGCAGCCTTCGTCCTTCAGTATGCGCAAGATCGCAGGGTTGGGAAGGGCCTTCACGGCGAAATATTCTTTAAAATCGGCGCACCAGGAAAAAGCCTTCTTGAGCTTTTGAGCCGTATTACGAATGCCCTTTTCATCATACAAGTGAAAGGGGGTGGCAAACTTTTGCGCCGCTTCCATAAATATTGAATCCGGAAAGGAAAAATTTGGCATTGGTATTTCCTCCTCTTACTCCCACTCAATAGAGGCCGGGGGCTTTGTGGTAACATCCATGACCACCCGGTTTACGTGGGGTACTTCGTTGACGATCCGGGCGCTGATCCTGGCAATCACATCATATGGGATGCGAGCCCAGTCGGCGGTCATAAAATCGTCTGTCGTCACAGCCCGAAGGGCCAACGTATAATCGTAAGTACGCTCGTCGCCCATGACGCCAACGGAACGCACACCTGTCAATACGGTAAAATACTGGTGAATATCCCGGTCAAGCCCCGCGGCGGCAATCTCCTGGCGCAATATGGTGTCACTCTCCCGGACGATATGCACCTTATCCGGGGTAACCTCGCCCATGACCCGGATAGCCAGGCCCGGTCCGGGGAAGGGCTGCCGCCACACCATATCCGCAGGCAAGCCTACCGTTACGCCCAGGCGCCGAACCTCATCCTTGAAGAGCATGCGCAGGGGCTCCACCAGGCTTTCAAAGCCCAGTTCCTTGGGAAGACCCCCCACATTGTGGTGGCTTTTGATCACCGCACTACCCTGGACACTTCCGCTTTCAATCACATCGGGGTAAATGGTGCCCTGGGCAAAATGATCCAGCTTGCCCAGCTTCCGGGCTTCTTCCTTAAAGACTTCAAGAAAGTCCCGGCCGATGATTTTTCGTTTCTGTTCCGGCTCGCTGACGCCTTTGAGATCGCCGAAGAATTTATCGGCGGCCTTTGCATGGACCAGCTTCACAGGGAAGGCATTGCTGAAAACCTCCACAACCTGTTCCGCTTCACCCTTACGCATAAAGCCGTGATCCACAAACACGCAGGTAAGCCTGTCCCCAATAGCCTGATATAAAAGCGCCGCCGCCACGGAGGAATCCACCCCACCGGATAGAGCCAAAAGCACGGTGCCCTTTTCGCCTACCTGATCCCGAATACGCTTGATGGCCATTTGGGCATAGGCTTCCATGCTCCAATCCCCCACGCAGCCGCATATGTCGATCAGAAAGTTTTTAAGAAGCTGTGCGCCCTCCTTGGTATGGGTAACCTCCGGATGGAACTGCACACCGTAAATACGTTTTCGTTTATGGATCATGGCGGCAACAGGGCAATTGTCGCTGTGGGCAATGACCTCAAACCCTTCCGGAACCGCCATTACCTGATAGGTGTGGCTCAGCCAGCAGGAGGATTCGCTTGACATTCCTTTTAAAAGGTCCTCCCGGCCCTCCATGTTCACATTCACCCGGCCATACTCCCGCTGAGCTGCGGGGGCAACCTTACCGCCCAGCATATGGGCCGTTAATTGCATACCGTAGCAAATGCCCAACACTGGAACGCCCAGTTCAAAAATGCCCGAGTCACACTTGGGAGCGTCCTCGGCCAGTACGCTGGCAGGACCGCCGCTTAAAATAATACCCACCGGATTCAACTCTTGAATGCGCCGGAGGGAGGCAGTATATGGAACCACTTCGGAGTATACCTTGTTTTCCCGCACCCGCCGGGCAATCAGCTGGGTATACTGGCCGCCAAAATCCAGAATTACCACGCATTGGGTCGTTTGCATGGGGGGAATTCCTCCTTACTCTCACAGGGGGGAGTCCAGGGGTTCGGCCCCCTTTTCCACCCATAAAAACCATCCCTGAAGGACTCATCTATTCTGCCACAAAAGTGCTTCTCCTGCAAGAGTTCTGTCGGAAAAAATCGAAAGGGATGGATATTCTTCGGTAAATATTTCCCCTCCATGTTTCACCGGGGGGTTCATATGTTATACTTAAATATAACCTTGAATCGCCATTCAAGATGTAAAGGAGGCATTCTCATGAAAAATTACAGACTACGCCTTTTTGCGCTGATCTTTTCGTTGCTGTTTTTCATAACAGCCTGCGGCGCAGCCGAACAAAAGCAAGCCTCCCCGACTGCTGCCCAGGAGAGCATCCAGCCTACCGCAACACCTGCCGCGGCGGATGATGCGGCCGAGCCCGCCTCAGAAAACGAAAAAGGCATGCCCTACCTGCTCAACGACCTAGAGGGCAGCCCCCTTGTTTTCAGTGAGTTGAAGGGCAAAGTGATCATTTTGAACTTCTTCACCACCTGGTGCACCTACTGCAAAATCGAAATGCCTGACCTTTTGAAATTGCAGGAAAAGTACGGAGAAGAGCTTCAGGTGATACTCATCCATGTGCCGGACGGGGAAACGGAAGAGGACGCCCGGAAATTTTTGAAGGACAACGGTTTTGATTCCCTGCGCATGGTAGAAGATTCCACGGGGATGCTGGCCTATTATTTTCAATTGGAAGGCTATCCCCTGTCCGTCGCCATTGACCGGGAAGGGTACCTGCTCTATTATCAGCCTGGAATGCTGACCTATGAGCAGATGGAGAAAATTGTGCAAGAGGGCGGGCTTACCGCTCCCGACGCTTCTGCGGAGTAAGGAGGCGTATCGCATGCCTTCCGGTTTTGATTTCAGCAAAGCCCCCCAATTGGTTGAGGTAAGCCTGACCGCCTGGTCTGCCCTTCTCAACGGCCTGATCGCCTTTCTCTCCCCCTGCATTCTGCCCCTTTTGCCCGTATACGGCATTTACCTCCTGGGCGAAGGCCATTTAACGGGCCGGGAAAAAGCGCCAGTCAAACTGCTCCTAACCCGGATGCTGGGCTTTGCCCTTGGCTTCATTCCCTTTTTTATGCTCCTGGGCGCGGGCGCAGGGGCCTTGGGCGACCTCCTGCAAGCCCACCGGCAGACCCTGCTCTATTTGGGCGGCGGCCTGATGGTTCTGTTTGGGCTCATGATGCTGGACGTCCTGCCTGCCCTGCATCTGTTTTCTATCAAGGCAGATGCCAGAGCGTTGTCCGGCGGCGGGTTTTTCAAAATGATGGCGCTGGGCTTTGTGCTTGCTATCTCCTGGCTTCCCTGCACGTCGCCGCTCCTGTCCAATGTACTGCTGATGGCTGCGGGAACCGGCGCATCCGCCACAAGAGGCATGTGGCTCCTGTTCGTCTATTCCCTGGGGCTGACGCTGCCGTTCCTTTTGTTCATGGCCCTTTATGCCAAGCTCAACACCATGCTCACATTTCTGCGTACACACCAGCGAATCATCCGGCATATCGCGGGTGCGGCCATGATCGTTTACGGCATTCTTCAATTTACGGGTGTTTTGCAATAGCGCAAGCAAAAACCCGCCTGTTCATTCAATCAAATCAGAGTGCCGATGTTCTACGCTTCGGCACTCTTTCTTTAGGGTTTCTTTTTGGAGCCATAATGTGTTATAACTTGAGAATGAAGTAAAATTTGTATTTGCAGAGGTAAGCTTGTGACAAATGATTTGATTATCATAAAACCCTCCTCTGAACTCAAAGAAGCCATTTGGGAATACAGGCAGGAATATTTTGACTTTGGTGAAACTCACATCAATGGAAGTTGTGGCATAGCTCACGCTAATAATTTTGATGAATGGCTCGAACTTGTTCTTTCAATTGAAAAAGATAAGCTGAGAGATAATGTCCATGCAAGCACATATTTTTCTGTTAGAAGAAATGACAACAAAATCATTGGAAGCATACAGCTCCGCCATTCTTTAACTCCTGAATTGGAAAAACACGGCGGGCATATAGGTTATGGAATTCGTCCATCGGAACGAAGAAGGGGTTATGGGAAACAGCAGCTTCTGCTTGCTTTAGGTGAAGCAAATAAATTAAAAATTCCAAAGGTTATGATTACTTGTGATAAAGCCAATGTTCCTTCAGCGAAAACTGCAATTAGCTGCGGCGGTATTTTAACGAATGAAATTATTTATGAAGGTAAGGCTCAGCAAGTCTATTGGATTGACCTCCGATAAAGCAGCTTCTCATTTTATGATGCTGTTACCAATAAATATCAGTGCCTATACAGCGATTATTATGTGTGATATATTTACGTGAAAAAAATCGTATAATATTAAATGGCTTCTTGATTTTATGCGAATCAAAAAGCCATTTGTTGACAACCTGACCGGCCTGTTCATTCAAGCGGGTTTTTTGATGCTGTATCTTATGCCTCTTCTGTCATTTTCTCAAAGGCTTGATAGATTCGCTCCAATTCCTCGGTGCTGTAATACTGCAAAATGACCTTGCCCTTTTTGGCGGTTCCGGAAAGGGTGGTGCGAACGCCCAGCGTTTCCCGCATGCGGGTCTCCAAATCACTGAGTTCCACAGGCAAAGGCTTTTTCCGCGGTTTCGGTTTTTCCTTGCTGGGCGCTTTTGCAGCAAGCTGCTCCAGTTGACGAACAGATAGGCCAACGGATACCGTTTGTCTGGCCAATTCCGTTTGGCGGCCCGCATCCTCCAGGCCTGCCAGCACCCTGGCATGGCCGGCAGAGAGATCGCCCTTGCGCACCAGGTCCGTTACCTCCTTGGGCAGCGTCAAAAGCCGCAGGAGGTTTGCCACAGCAGGGCGGCTTTTGCCCAGCCGCTGGGACACAGCTTCCTGGGTGTATCCGCATTGCTGCATCAGCGCACGGATAGCGGCCGCTTCTTCCATAGGGTTCAGGTCCTCCCGCTGGAGGTTTTCAATAAGGGCCGCTTCCATCTGCTGCATGCGGTCCATATCCTTTACGATGCAGGGAATGGTGGCAAGCCCGGCCAGGCGGGATGCCCGCCACCTGCGCTCACCCGCTACAATGCGGTAGCGGCTGCCCGACGGCACCACCAAAATGGGCTGAAGCACGCCTGCTTCCTTGATGCTCAGCGCCAATTGGGAAAGCGCATCATCGGAAAAGGTACGCCGGGGCTGGCCCTCGTTTGGGTCAATCTCCCCTACCGGGATTTCCTGCACAAACTGCTGCAGGACATCATCCCCCACGGGCAAGAGTTCATCCAGGCCGCGGCCCAAACCGGTTTTCTTCATCCGCAAACACTTCCTGACATAGCAATAGCAAGGTAATCGTCGAAGAGCGGCGCAGCTTACCTCGGGTTGCGCTCCAATACTTCCTTGGCCAGCGCCCGGTAGGCCTCGGCCCCGGCGCTGCGGCTATCGTACAAATGGATGGGCAGGCCATGGCTGGGTGCCTCGCCCAACCGGACATTCCGGGGAATGGTGACGGAAAATACCTTGTTTTTAAAATGGCGCTTCACCTGATCCACCACCTGCAGGCCAAGGTTTGTCCGCCCGTCCAGCATGGTCAGCAGGATGCCTTCAATGTCCAGGGCGGGGTTCACGGTGCGCTTGATCCGGTTGATGGTATTCATCAGCGATGTCACGCCTTCCAAAGCGTAGTATTCGCATTGGATCGGCACCAATACACGCCCGGCCGCCGCCAGGGCGTTAACCGTGAGCAGACCCAGGGAGGGCGGGCAGTCGATAAATATAAAATCATAATCTCCGGAGACCTGCTCCAGAGCGGATTTCAAGCGGTATTCCCGATTGGGCACGTTGACAAGCTCCACCTCAGCCCCCGCCAGGCGGATGTCCGCCGGGGCCAGGTGCAACCCTTTGACTTTGGTTTTTACAATGCAGTCCCGCATGGGCAGCTTGCCGACCATCACCTCATAGATGCTTTTCGGCCCAGGTTTAGCACCCAAGCCGCTGGAAGTGTTGCCCTGGGGATCCAAGTCAACCGCCAGTACATTTTGGCCGATTTCCGCCAGACAAGCCGTCAAATTGACGGAGGTGGTGGTCTTTCCCACGCCTCCTTTTTGGTTGGTGACCGCAATGATCTTGCCCATGTCTACGTCCTCTCACGCCCTTTAGCCCAAAGGTTAAGGGTGTCTTTACGTATTGTATCGGGTTTTGGATAGATTGTAAAGCGTACCGGCTGCCATTCTTCCTTTTTTCGGCAAAAGGCGCGGGCCTCAGGATTTCTATGCCTCCCCTGCCGCATGGATCCCGGCCAGGATGCCGCTTGCCCAGGCAAACAGCAAATTAAACCCGCCGCAGTCTCCGTCCACATCCAAAACCTCGCCGGCGGCATACAGTTTCGGGGCCAGCAGCGAGGCCATCCTTTCCGGATCAAACTCCTTGAGGTCAATCCCCCCCGCCGTAACCTGTGCCTGGTCAAACCCCTGCACCCCTGTCACCGTCAAAGGAAAATCTTCCATGAGCGCCGAAAGGGCAACCACTTCCCTGTCGGTAAGCGTTTCACAAAGCCTGCTCATAGGCCCCAGCCCGGCCCTTTTCAAAAGCGTCAGGCCCAGCCGGGACGCAAGCGCGCCCAGAAAGAAATGTTCAAGGGGTTCGCTTTTTAAAAGTTCCTTTCGCCGCATGAGCCAGGCGTAGGATTCCCCCGAATTTTCATTGATGGCGGGCAGGAAGGAAAGATGAAGCACAGCCCCCTTTGATTCCCTGGCCAGCTGCATAGCGGCCACGCCGCTTACGCCATAGGCCGTGAACAGGATTTCTCCCTTTTTCCGGGACAGCTCATTTTCCTGCTTTGTAAGCCACACCTCCGCCTTCATGCGGATGCCCTCCAGCCCGCGGATCGGCTCAAGCTCCGTCTTCAGCGGCACGAGAGCGGGCTTAAGGGCCGTCAGGTGATGGCCCTGCGATACGAGCAGCGCATAGGTGCTGCCGTCGCTGCCCAGCTTGGGGTATGCTTTGCCCCCGCCGGTAACGATGAGGCTATCCCCCGCAAATTCCCGTCCCCCTGCCCAGACTTTCCAGCCCCCGGGCGTTTTTTGCACCCGGTCAGCCGCTGCGCCGCATACCATGTCCACCCCATGCCGGGCACAGCCCAGGCGCAGCACATCCAATACGGATGCGGCTTGTCCGCTGGCTGGATACGCCCGTCCTTCCTCTTCTTCCCGGATGGAAAGGCCCAGTCCTTCAAAAAAGGAGCGCACCTCTTTTACGCCGACCTTGGAAAGTACCCGGCCGGCAAAATCCGCCCCGCCCAAATACCCGGGCGGTTGGGTATTATACATGTTGCACCGGCCGTTCCCGGTCGCAAGTATTTTTTTGCCCACCCGGTCCATCTTTTCAATCAGCGCCACATTGGCCCCCTGGCTGGCTGCGCTGATGGCTGCTGCCAGCCCGGCCGCACCGCCGCCGATGACCAGCACGGTTTTCTCCTTCACGGGAATCACCTCCCTTCTATTATACAGAGCAATCCATCAAAACAAAAGCCCCGCACGGATTACTTGGAAGGAACATTCATAAAACAAGCGGGGAGGGGCCTTTTGAAAAATGTCCCTCCCCGCACCCCTCCCTAAAAACTTTAGTGATGGGTTTAATGATTTGCCTGGTACCTTGGCATACAGGGGTTTTATTTATTCCACAATGTAAGAATGGAAGTGCCTTGTGTTGGCTTTCCCCGGCTTTCGTGTTACAATACGGGCGGATATTTAAAGGAGGACGGACATGCTGCGGCTGAACAACCTTTCCATACCCCTTGATGCAAGCCCGGAGGATTTGCGTTTCCTCGTTTTGCAAAAATTGAAGATCGGCCCCGGGGATTTGAAGGGACTTCAAATCTGCAAGAAAAGCGTGGATGCCAGAGACAAGGGCGACGTGCATTTTGTATACGCGCTGGATGTAGAGGTTGCCAGGGAGGCGGAGGTTGTAAAGCGCCTTCGCCCGCAAACGGCAGTGATCCTCCCGGAAATCAGGGAAAGCCAACCCCTGCCCAAGCCCTCCTTTTCCCGCCGGCCGGTTGTGGTAGGAGCCGGCCCAGCCGGGTTGTTTTCTGCCCTGACACTGGCCCGGGCAGGCGCAAGGCCGCTGCTTATCGAGCGGGGTAAAAGGGTTCATGACCGGGCTGGGGATGTCTCCCGGCTGTTTGAGGAAGGCCATCTTGACCCGGAGAGCAACGCGCTCTTTGGGGAAGGGGGCGCGGGTGCCTTTTCCGATGGAAAGCTGACCACCGGCATCAAAAGCCCGCATTGCCGGGAGGTTTTGGAAACCTTTGTGCAGTGCGGCGCTCCGGAAGAAATCCTGTACCACCAAAAGCCTCACATTGGCACCGACCTTTTGCGCGGCGTAGTTGCAAACCTGCGGGAGGAGATTATAGCCCTGGGCGGTGAGGTATGGTTTGAAACAAGGCTCACCGGCCTGAACATTGAAAAAGGAAAGCTTCACGGCATCCGAATTGCACGGGGGCAGGCAGAGAGGGAACTGGACACCGATACGCTGATTCTTGCCATCGGCCACAGCGCCAGGGATACCTACCGCATGCTCCATGATGCGGGCATTCCCCTTGCCCAAAAGCCATTCTCCGTCGGCGCCAGGATCGAGCATCCCCAGGCGCTTATCAACCAAAGCCAGTATGGCCGCTTTGCGAATCACCCGGCGCTGGGCGCCGCCGATTACAAGCTCAGCGTTCGCACACCGGACGGCCGGGGCGCATACACCTTTTGCATGTGCCCTGGCGGCATGGTCATCTGCGCCGCCAGCCAGCCGGACGCCTTGTGCGTAAACGGCATGAGCTATCATAAGCGGGACGGGAATAACGCCAACTCCGCCCTGCTCATCGGGATCGATCCCCTGGACTTTGGGGACAGCCATCCCTTGGCCGGGCTGTGCTTTCAGCAGGCGATGGAGAAAGCCGCGTTCCGGGCGGGCGGCGGCGGATTCAAAGCACCCGGTCAGCGGGTGGAGGATTTTCTTCTGGGCCGGGCGTCCACCCATTTGGGAAACGTAATCCCAAGCTATCTTCCCGGAGTGACTCCTGCGGACCTTCAAAGCTGCCTCCCTCCCATGGTAATCGAAAACATGCGTCTGGGCATCCGGCAGATGGACAGGCAGCTGCAAGGGTTTGCCCATCCCGACGCGGTTCTCACTGGGGTGGAAACAAGATCCTCCTCGCCGGTGCGCATTTTGCGGGATGAAAAAAGATCCAGCGCAATAGAGGGAATTTTCCCTGCCGGAGAGGGGTCCGGCTATGCGGGAGGCATTATGAGCGCGGCAGTGGACGGCATTTCATGCGCCATAGCCGCTTTGGAAAGGAAATTGGAAAGGAAAGAGGCAAATGATTCGCGCAGTGATCTTTGACATGGACGGAGTCCTTTTCGATACGGAGCAATTGGGAAACCAAATTCTAAAAGAGGCAGCCCAGGCCCTGGGCCATACCATAGAAGATGATGTGATTCGAAAAACCATAGGTGTCAGCCTGCAGGCAGGCAAGCAGGTTTTTTTGAATGCATACGGAGAAAATTTCCCCTATGACGACATCATATCCCTTTGGACACGGCAGATGACGCAGCATATGGAAGAAAACGGCATGCCGCTAAAGCCAGGTCTGCTGGAAACCCTTGAGGCGCTAAAGAAAAAGGGACTGCCCTATGCCATCGCCACATCCAATAATGAAGCCATTGTAAAAAGATATTTGTCCTTTTCCCGCCTTGAAAATGCTTTTGACGCCATGGTCTGCGGCGATCAAATTAAAAACAGCAAGCCCTTTCCAGACATTTATATAACAGCCGCCAAAGCCCTAAAAATCCCCCCGGAGGAATGCATGGGCGTGGAGGATTCCATCAACGGTGTGAAAGCCGTGCGGGCGGCGGGAATGACCTGCGTGATGATCCCCGATCAATTGCCCTATACCCCCGATCTGGCCCCCTATGTGGACCATTGCGTACCCTCTCTTATTGATTTGATTCCCCTGATCGGGTAAAAAAAGGAGTGTTTGTATGCGCGCTTATGAACGGTTTCTGACGTATGTGAAAATCGACGCCACCAGCGACGAAAATGCGCAAAGCTGCCCCTCCACCCCAAGCCAAAAAGTTTTTGGCAGCCAATTGGTGGAAGAGATGAAGGGTCTTGGCATTGCGGACGCCCGGATGGATGAGCATGGCTATGTCTATGGCTCCATCCCGCAAAAAGGCGCAGGATCAAAACCCGCCATGGGTTTCATTGCCCATATGGATACGTCCAATGCGGTGCCTAGCGGCCCTGTGAACCCCAGAATCATCAAAAACTACGATGGTTCGGACATCGCCCTGAACGAAACCCTTGTCATTCCCGTGGCAGATTTTGATTATTTGACCCAGATGAAAGGCATGGATTTGATCGTTACCGACGGGAATACCCTGCTGGGCGCCGACGACAAGGCGGGCATAGCGGAAATCATGACGATGTGCGAAAAACTGCTTTCCCCCGGAGCGCCGGATCACGGAAAAATCTGCATCGCCTTTACGCCGGACGAGGAAATCGGCCGAGGAGCCGATCTGTTTGACGTGCCGGGCTTTCAGGCGGAATATGCCTATACGGTGGATGGCGGGGCGATTGGCGAAATCGAGTATGAAAACTTCAATGCAGCATCGGCCACGGTACACATTCACGGTGTAAACATCCACCCCGGCAGCGCCAAAAACAAAATGCGCAATGCCTGCCTGATTGCCATGGAGTTTAACGCCATGCTGCCGCCCCAGGAGATCCCCGCCTGCACCGAAGGGTATGAGGGCTTTTACCATCTGGGCGGCATGCAAGGGGAGGAGGAGCTTTGCACACTGCGCTATATTGTAAGGGACCACGATATGGACAAATTCCGGCAGCGGAAAGCAAGGCTTGAAAAGATTGCCGCCTACCTGAACGAAAAATACGGCCAGGGCACGGTGGAGCTGCTTCTCAAAGACAGCTACTTCAACATGAAGGATCAGTTGAAGGATCATATGTTTATTGTGGAAAAGGCCAAGGCCGCCATGGAAAAATGCGGCGTAAAGCCCATTATCCAGCCGATCCGGGGCGGCACAGACGGCTCCCGACTGTCCTTCATGGGGCTTCCCTGCCCCAACCTGTCCACCGGCGGCTTCAACGCACACGGCCGGAAGGAACTGATCCCCATCCAGTCTATGGAAACGATGGCGGATGTTTTGCTCACGATTGCCGCTATGTAACAGGAAGATATCCTTTCGCAAGAATTGAAACGCCGGATTGCGGGTTTGGGACGCTAGTCCCTCCCTTTTCCGGCGTTTTCCCTTGGTTTCAAGCAGACTTATGCTATAATTCCCAGGAAGAGGAGGCGCTTATATGATCTTGCCGCGCAATGCCAAAGGGGCCAGGTTGGTTGTAGGGTTTGTATTTGCATCTCTGGTCCTTTCTATTGGTTATACAATTATACGGATTATTGAGGCACCCGCGGCCCCGGCGGCGGGCATGGCCTATGAAAAATTGAAGAGCGATTATGTTTTGATGCTGGTGCAGTGCGTGTTGGGCATTCTGGCTATGCTGCTGCCCGGCTGGCTGGCCCGGAAATGGCGGATCGAAATTCCATCCGGCATGATGATTTTATATATTTTGTTCTTGTATGCCGCCATTTACCTTGGGGAAGTGCAAAGCTTCTACTACCGGATTCCCCATTGGGATGTGATTCTCCACGGGATATCGGGCGGCATGCTGGGGGCCTTGGCTTTTTCCTTTATACGGCTTCTGAACAAGGCCGAGCAGGTTCCTTTTGCGCTGAACCCTCTGTTTACCTGCATTTTTGCCTTTTGCTTTTCCATGACCCTTGGAGCCTTCTGGGAGATATATGAATATACCGTGGATGGCCTGCTCGGGCTGAACATGCAAAAATTTCTGCTGGAAGACGGAACGCCCCTCAGCGGCCGGTTTGCCCTTTCGGATACCATGAAGGATATCCTGATGGATGCGCTCGGGGCATTGTGTGTTTCTATCCTGGGCTACATTTCCCTGAAATACAAAAAGGGATGGGTGGAAAAGCTGCTAATCCGGAAGAAGGGAGAATGATCCTGATAGGATTGCAGCCTGCTGTCATATCGTCATTGCCGAAATAATGAATAGGCGCCGGTTGTTCGTTTATTGACTGCCGGCGCTTTATTAACCCCTAAACAATATACCAGATGGGGATGCCCTTCAGCTTTTTATCAATTTCCTCCCTGAAAAAGGCCTCGCCCTCCCGGCGCAGTTCATCCCGGTAGGCATATTTCCCCCGGCCCCGGCCGGTCATAAGGGCCTGATCGTACAATTCCAGCGCATTGGGGAATGCCTCCCGGTTGATGGCCCGATGGACAAAACTGTAGGTCATAAAAATGATTTCGATAAAGACAGCCTTTTTGGCCCGGGGGGAAAGGCCGTCGGCCAGCCTGTCCAAAAGGTCTCCGTACAGCCTCTTCCAGTCCGGCAGAAAAATCACCGGGGCGATGAGCAGCCCCGCGGGATATCCGGCCTCACACATTTGGTTGAGGGCTGAAATCCTGTCAGGAAGCCTGGATGTGCCAAATTCAATTCTGCGAATGATTTCCTCCGGGTTGACGCTCATGCGGAAAATGATCCGCCCCCGGTGGTGAAGGGGCAGGAGGGGCTCCACCTGATGAAACTTGGTGGGAAAGGTCAAAAAACCTTTTTCATTTTTACTGAAGCTTTCAATGGTCCAGGGCAGGTTATCCGTTAATATATTTTCAAGCACCAGGTCGCTGTTGCTGCCGATTTCAAAGGTCAGATCCCGGGAGGATTTTAAGGCGGTTTTAAGGATTTTGCCCATCATCTCCTCCCGGTTCACAAACAAGCGCAGGTAGGAGCATTTGTTGTAATTGCAAACCAGGTAGCAGTACAGGCAGGCGGCGCTGCAGCCGGAGGAGGTATAAGGCACCAGATAATCCGACACCTTATGGTTTTCCGCATAAGAGTGGGTTTTGCGCACACCCACGATTATGTGCCGCTTCATGCGGGCGAACTCCTTATTTTCCTGCTGCCGCATTTCCAGGATATTGTTATGGCTTTCAATGGGAACCCAAGGCCGGTCCTCCCATTTTTGGTGCAGTTCTTTACCAAGAAAATAGGAAAGTGCCGCCGGTTCGTAGTACACCACATCGGGGAACATGCATTTCACCTCCCGGCTAGTATCGCAAGGGGACAAAAGAAAAATGCGCCCCCGTTGAAGGGCGCAAGTTTCGCAGTGTATTGCTATTTTTTTGTAATGGGCAGCCATACCTCGCAACGGTAGTCCGGAGATTGCTGGTTCCCTTCAAAGTATACTTCGATGTCCGGGGCGTCGGCATACTCATAGCCGCTGGCGGGCAGCCATTCGGAAATGACGCGCTTTTGCAGTTCCTGGATAGCGGCAGGCATGGCTCCCACACATTCGAAGATGGCCCAGGTGCAGGCGGGGACTTCATAGGCTTCCATGCCCTCTGGTACCGGTTTATCCGTAGAAACGGCGATGTAATAGTCGAAATCCTTGCCATTCATGCAGGTACTTACACCCAGCAAGCCAAAGGGAGGCTGATTGAGAAGGGCCAGAATTTTTTGTACCGTGCCGCTTTGGGTAGTCCTGGCCCAGAACTGGGGCACCTTCATGAAGCTCTCTTCAACTTGCGTGGGGTAATGTTCCTTGACCCCGACCATCCGGAAGGCATCCTTCTTTTCAATCCTGTAGTTCATTTCCGCATCTCCTTTTATGGATAGTTGGAACTGGATGCGTGGAAATGCTTTCAGCTTTGCCCCTTTCTTTTGCGCCATGGAGGGGGACAGCCCATGCACGCTTTGAAACGCCCGGGTAAAGGAGGTAGGAGATTCGTACCCATACTTCAGGGCCAGATCCAGTACCTTTGCCTTGCCGCCTGCCAATTCAAGGGCCGCCGCCGTCATGCGTCTGCGGCGGATGTACTCCGAAAGCGGGATTTCCGCCATGTAGGAGAACATTCTTTGAAAGTGAAAGGTAGAGCAGCAGGCGATCTGGGCGAGGCGGTCGTAGTCAATCTCCCCATCCAAATGATCCTCCATATACCCGATGGCCTGGTTCAGCCGGTTCAGCCAATCCACAACATTCGCTCCTTTCAAGGAGAGTATACAAGGCGGTTTGGAAACCGTCCTCGCATTTGATGCACGAAAATGAAAGGGTATATTTGGCTTGCGTAATGCCTTGCTGAAAGTATATCATAGGTTCAGGGAAAGACCGCAAGAAAAGTCAAGAATTCTTTTTTACGAGCTGGTACAATCCTTCTTGTGCGGGGTGAGGACATGGAACAGCAGGAGCAGATTGACGCGGTGCAAAGGATGCAGGAATTCATGCAGGCCCATATAAACGAGCCGGTCACACTGCTCGATTTATCCAGGCAGGCGGGGTATTCGCCTTTTCATAGCGCCCGGATTTTTAAGGAACATACCGGAAAAGGCCCTTTCGAATACCTGCGGGCGCTGCGGCTGAGCTCAGCAGCCCTCCGGCTGCGGGATGAAAAGGTGAAAGTATTGGACGTGGCCCTGGATTTTGTGTTTGACAGCCAGGAAGGCTTCACCCGGGCTTTTTCAAAAGCCTTCGGCCTGACGCCCGCCCGGTACCAGAAAAGCCCGCCGCCCATCTGCCTGTTTATGCCAACCTTTGTCCGCGCCCGGTACGCATTCTATCATCAAGGAGAGAGGATTATGGAAAAGAAGGAAAAGCCCGTCGCCATATTTGTACAGGTCATTGACCGACCCGCCCGAAAGGTTTTGCTGAAACGGGGCAAGAAAGCGGAGGACTACTTTGAATACTGTGAGGAAGTGGGCTGTGACATCTGGGGTATGCTGTGCAGCGTGAAGGAAGCGCTCTACGAGCCTATCGGCATGTGGCTTCCTAACAAATACCGTCCCAGCGGCACTTCCTATTACGCCCAGGGTGTAGAGGTTCCAGCCGATTACCGGGGCGAGGTTCCCGAAGGGCTGGAATTGATGGACCTGCCCCCCTGCCAGATGATGGTGTTCCAGGGTCCGGCCTTCGAAGACGAAAGGTTTGAGGAAGCCATTGTGGATGTGTGGGAGCTGATGAAAACCTATCAGCCGGAATTGTACGGCTTTGCCTGGGCAGACGAGGACGGTCCCCGGTTTCAAATGGAACCGCAGGGATACCGGGGCTATATTGAAGGCCGGCCCGTACGCAGGGTGAATAAAGGGTAAAAGGCGAAGGAGCTGCCCCGAAAGGGGAGTGCAGCTCCTTTCTTTGTGCGCATTTTTACAGGAAAGATGCAGGGTTTTCCTCTTTATGGTATGCTATCACAAGGGAAAAGCCCGGCATCAAAGCTGCTGGGAAGCCCTGCTCATCACTTCATCACAGGAGATAAAAATGGATACGATTTACCGGGAGCTTTCCTGTGAAAGCGCCTTGAACAAGCTGAAACGGAGCATCCCCTATGGCTGGGACTTGAATATTTACAGGGGCTGCGCCCACGGGTGCGTATATTGCTATGCCCAATATTCCCACAAGTACCTGGAAGACGATTCATTCTTCAGCCATATTTACGCCAAGACAAACATTGTGGAACAGCTGGAGCGGGAACTGAGCCAGCCGGACTGGAAGCGGGACGTGATCAATATCGGCGGGGTCACCGACAGCTATCAGCCAGCGGAAGAAACCTGCCGCTTGATGCCGGAGATTTTGAAGCTGCTCATCCGGTACAAAACCCCGGCCATCATATCCACCAAGTCCACCCTGATTTTGCGGGACTATGACCTGATTGATGAACTGTCCCGCCTCACTTATATCAATGTGGCCGCCACCATTACCACCATGGACGAGGCGGTGCGAAAGAGCATCGAGCCCTGTTCCGCCCCATCTGAAGCCCGGTTTGCCATGCTGAAGGAGTTTCGCAAGACAAACGCTTCCATCGGGCTGCACATGATGCCCATCATCCCCTACGTGACAGATGGCAGTGAAAACCTGGAAGCCTTGTTTGCAAACGCCAGGGATGTACAGGTACATTACGCCCTGCCGGGAACGCTGTACCTGAGGGGGCAGAGCCGGAAAACATTTTTCGACTGGGCCCAGGCAGCCGTGCCCCAGCAATACCCCGCGCTGCTTCAGCTTTACAAAACCGGAGGCGCAGACAAGGCCTATAAGGACGCTTTGTACGCAAGACTTCTTCCCCTCAGGGAAAAGTATGGCCTTTCGGGCAGCTATATGGCCCCCATGCGGGCAAAAATGGGGAAATGAATCGGCCACCCCGAAAATCGGGATGGCCGCAGCATGGAGGTCAATTTATTCCTTGACGGTAGCCCTTCTTATAGCAAGGTAGGACAGGCCGGCGAAGAAAAGGCTGAGCACGATGCCGGAAACCACGGCATAGTAGGGATTGAAGCCATTCAGGTAACCCATGCAGAAGCCTATAAACCGGAACAGGCTATCGTAGATGACACCATGGGTGAAGTTGGTATCCACAATTGGAAGCAGTATGAACAGGAGTACCGGCAATCCGATGGAAACGAGCAGCTTCAACGCTTTGTTCATGCGGTAGTATAAGGCGCTGATAAAGAAACCAACCATACCCAAAACGAAGTATTGAACAATGGTCCACAAAAGCCCTTCCGCAAAAGACTGCACCGTTCCGGCCTGATAAGTGATCAAATAGATGGGCGATGATACATAGCGCATGCCATACATTTCAAAAAACATGGAGGTGCGTGCAAAGAGGAGGTCGCTTAGATTATCCACTATAGCCATGCCCACAGCCAGGATAGCAAGGCTTGCCGCATAGCCCGCGAACTGCGTCTTTCTGGAAATTCCGTTTTGCAAAAACATGCGGAACGGACCCTTAAAAGAATTGAGGCCTGCTACAAACAAAAAGATCATCGAAGCGGATTCCATGCCGCCATAATTGAAATCAGCCTGACTGAACACTTTGGAAAGCACCCAAAAGCCAATGGCAATAACGTAGACAACCCCATAAAATATAATCAGAGACCGTTTGGCATCAGACAGATGATAATTCATAGCCGTTTTGATTCTCATAAAACAACCCCTCCTTTACTCGTTTGTCAGCCGGATAAACAACTTCTGCAGATCCAGCCTTGTAATTTCCAGGGACTCCGGCAATGCACTGCGGTCGGGTGTTCCCAGCAGATAGGCGGTTTTCAGCCCGCCCAGGGTGTCAGTGCCAAGGGTATCCCGGCCCGCAAGATAATGATCCATGACCGCAGAGGGGCCTGATACCGTGTAGCCGGCGGACAAGAGTGACTCGGTGGATTCATGCCTTATGACCTGGCCTTTTTTGATGATAATGACTTCCTCTATCAGCCCGGCCACCTCTTCAATCAGGTGGGTGGAAAGCACCATGGTCCTGGGGTTTTCGGCGTAGGTTTCAAGGATCACCTTGTATAGAAGCTCCCGGTGGTTGGCATCCAGCCCCAATACAGGCTCATCCAACAGGAGAAAAGGAACGTCAACGCTCAGGGCGGTAATGATTTTGTAGATGGAGGCATAACCGGTGGAAAGCTCCCGCACCTTCTTTTTCGTGTTCAGCGAAAACAGGTCGGCCAATTTGAGGGCATATTCCTTATTGAAGCTGCCGTAGAATGCTTCGGTCCACTTGAATACATCAGCCACGCGCATGTTTTCCGGGTAATAGCTCTTTTCGCTCATCATATAGATGTTGCGAAGAGCCTCGTCGTTTTCCAGGGCTGGCTTGCCATCCACCAGTATTTCTCCGCCATCGGGGAACAGCCGGTTGGTAATCAGGTTAAGCAGTGTGGACTTTCCTGCGCCGTTGCGGCCCAGCAGCCCGTAAATTTTGCCGCCGTCCAGGGTCAGGGACACATTTTCCAGCGCGGTCACAGGTCCAAAGCGTTTCGTTACGTTTTTAATTTGAATGGTTTTCATTTTCAAATCCCCTTTCGATCAAGGCCAGCACTTCCTGCTTGGTCCAGCCCAGCTTTCTTGCTTCCGCTACAAGACTTTGTACAAAAGCTTCGTAAAATTGATCCTGCCGCTTTTCCCGAATCTTTTGAAGCGCTCCTTCTTTCACAAACATGCCTACCCCTCTTTTTTTATACAGCATTTCTTCCTCCACCAGCATGTTCATCCCCTTGAGCACCGTAGCCGGGTTGATTTGAAAGGCTACGGATATCTCTGTGGTGGAGGGAACTTGGGTCTCCTCAGCAAAAGCGCCGGTAAAAATCGCATCCTCTATCTCCTGCATGATTTGCAGGTAGATGGGTTTGTCACTTGAAAAGTCCAGCTTCACGATTTCACCTCCGTCGTTAAGTGGTTAATTACTTATGTAACGAAGTATAAATCATAAATCTGCCCTTGTCAACACCTTTTCAAAAATTTCTTTGAAAATATTTCCCTTGTGATTTTACAGCGAAACAGGAGAATGCGACCTGCCAGCGAAATTTCAGTCAGCATAAGGAGATGTAGCCGATATGTTTCAAGTGGGCAGCCAATGGAATCCCCTGCAGGCGCAGCTTCGGGAACTGATTGCAAAGAAGGAATCATTTAAGGAGGCCATGCAGCTCGCGCTCATGCTGCATAGAATTTTGCATTGCTCAACGGTTTCAGGCGCACAAGAAAAAACGGTGATGGACAGCGTATGGGAAAGCCTGAGCGAAGACGCGTTTTACACCATGCCAACGATAAAGGATGTGACGGTAGCCTGGAACATTTGGCATGTTACAAGGATTGAGGACCTTACGGCCAATATTCTAATCGCAAACGGACCCCAAATTTTGAACGACGCCTGGCGCAAAAAGCTGAATACCTCCGTTACGGATACGGGAAATGCCATGACGGATGAGGAAATCATCGCCCTAAGCCGCGAACTTGACGGGGAGGCGCTGAAAGCCTACCGAAACGCGGTAGGCCTGCGCACCCGGGAGATCCTTCAGGCACTGAAGCCCGAAGACCTGGGCCGGAAATTTTCAATAGATCAGGTAAACCGGATATATCAAGAGGGCGGAGTGACTACCCACCCCGATTCCAGGTGGCTGTTGGACTTTTGGGGCAAAAAAAATGTGACGGGCATTTTGCTAATGCCCATCACCCGCCACCAAATGGGACACTTGAACGATTGCTTCAAGCTAAAAAATGCTTGTGCAAGAAGCGCGAAAAAGCAGGCCGGAAACAACCTCGCCTCTCGCCCGCTTTAAGGATGCTCGCTATAGCACAGTATTTTCTCATACTCTGCCAAAGCCTGGGCATGTCCCTCTTCCCGCAGGCCGCAAAACATTTCGTAATGGGAGAGCAGCAATTCCACAAGAATTTCGCTGATGGCACCGTTTTTAACCATGTCTGTAAGCACGGTTTTCACCTGGTCCTGTTCCATGCCTTTGCGGTAAGGCCGGTCTTCCGTCAGCGCGGTGAAAATATCCGCTACCGCCATAATCCGCGAGCCATAGGACAGGTCTTCGCCTTTCAAGTGAAAGGGATAGCCGTTCCCGGTGAGCTTTTCATGGTGGCAGGACGCCCATTCGTTGATCGTTTCCAAACCCGGAATTTTTGAAAGAAGCAAATGCGTATAGAAGGTATGGCATCTTATGATCCGGTATTCCCTGGGATCAAGCTGGCCCGGTTTTTCAAGAATTGATGCGTCAATAGCCATCTTGCCCAAATCATGCAAATAGCCCGCCACCAACAGCATTTTGCACTCACATTCAGAGAACCCGGACAGTTCGCCCAGCTTCTGGGCCGCTTTTGCCACGCTGGCAGAATGGGTGGCGGTAAAGCGGCTTCGAAAGTCAATGGCATGGGAAAACAGCTTGGAGACTTCCAAAACCTGGTCTAGATCCAATTCCCCCATATGGGACGAGGCCTCTTTGCTGACGAAGTGCAACGGTTCCCTGTCAATCAGCTCCAGCCAGATGTATTCCCTTTGGCAAAGCTGGGCCAATGCCTTCACGCTTGCCGGGGTGAAAGCCGTACCGCTTCCGTTACTTAGCTGTTCCATCATGCTTGGAACCTGGAGCAGAATATTCTTTTTTTCGTTGAACAATACGCAGGCCCGGTCAGCCAGGTGCAGCACATGGCTGGCAAAGGGTACGGCCTCACCGCCATAATGCTCCCCTTCGCCATGATTCCAGGGAATATGATGGTAGCGCACGATACGGGCCAGAGGGGCAAAGGGCCGGTACCGCTCCAAAAGCGCGGCACCCCTGAAAGCATGGCTGTTGGTTTCCAGCTGCTCCTGCTGCAGCATGCCCAGCCTTTCCTTAATGGAAAGGGAGCCGATGTCATGGAGCATACCGGCCATAAAGAGCGTTTGCTGCTCCACCTTGGAAAGGCCCATTTCTTCAGCCAGGCGATATGCCAAATAAGCTACCTGCTGATGGTGATTAAATAATTCGGGTGCAACCAAGTCCATCGCGCAGGAAAGGGCAAACATCATGTCATAAAGTTTGATACGCAAGTGACCCATGATTCCTCCATAATTGCTCCGCCTTGTGCCATAAGCAGCCCATTGGGCGGAACAAGCAAAAAAGAAGGCAGGGATAGCCTGCCTAATAAAAAGACATGTGTTATTATAAGGGCAACAAAGGTCAAAGGACAAGAGTTTCGAGGAAATATTTTGTAAAACATTTTATCAGTACGATGCCCGCCTTTTTTCTATCGCCTCCTTCAACTGCCCGTGCTCTTGTATTGGGACAGGCCAAACCGGAAAAACCGTAAGGCCCCCAAGGTAAACAATGCCACAATCAACAGCCCCCATGCAATTCCCCCTGCGGAAAAAGCGCCGGTAATGATCTGCGTTGGCAGCGTAGCAATCAGGCCATAGGGCAAGAGCCCGTAGAACAGTACCTTCCAAACCCCTTGAAAAATCACGCCCGGCACCTTCATGCTCATTTCAATGAAGGATTCCTCCACATGGCCAAGGGCGGCGGCGGAAAGAATGAAAAAGGGAAGCGTGCGGAAGATGAGCATTAAATCATACCATAACAGCGTCATGAGAAGCACCGCGATGATATACGCAATGACAGCGAAAACGGAAACCGGCTGCCCCATCAGGGCAACACCCCGTAACAGAATTACAAGGCTTAACGCGATCAAAGGTAGCGAGCCGGGGTTGACCTTCTCAAAGGACAGCCGGAGCAGCAGGGAGGATGGCTTTACCAGATACTGATCCAGGCTGCCCGTGCAGATTTTTTCTGGAAGGCTGATAATCCCAAAGAAGAAGGTGGACATGCACAAAGCATTCACCAGGGAAAAGGTGCCCACAAAAACGATCATCTGCCCCTTGGACCAGCCGCCTATTGAGTCCACCTGTCCATAGAGCACATCAAAGAGCAACAATTGAATCAAAAACAGGCTGCCATCCACAAAAAAGGCCCCGAAAAAGGAGAGCCGGAATACCGTCAAATGCTGCAGGCGCATACGTAAAAGCGCCAGGAGAAGCTGTCTGTTCTTTTTCATATGCCCACCCCGTCAAACCGGATTCGCAGCCGGGCGTACATGGTCTTGTTTACAGCATACATAAAACCGCACCATAGCAAAAGGGTGAATATACCCGGCATGGCTTCTTCCCCATTTCGATTGAGGAGCAGCATGCAGGGCAGGTAGGTCGCATGGTAAAAGGGCAGAAGCTTCATCAGCAAAAGCGCCGGGGGCGGCAAAAGGGCCAGGGGAACCAAGGTGCCGCTTGCAAAGGCCAGCAGGTTGCTTTTGATCATCAGAAAAAGGCTGATGTCCTGATAGCGAAAGGCCAAAGTGCTCAGGAAAAAGTGGAACTGGATTGAAAACACGCCACCCAAAAGGATTAGAAGAAGGGCGGATGCCAATTGCCAGGCGGAAGGCGTAAGCGCCAGGCGAATTTGAAAAAGAACACACCATACGGCTCCTGAGGCAACGCTTAAGAGCAGCGTGAACCCGGAAGCGCCCAGGCTTTGCGCAAAAAACACCTTTTGGACACCTGCCGGAATCACCAGGGATTTGGCAAACGCCCCGTCGCGTATCTGCGCGCTCATTTCCTCCGCCTGGCGGCCGGCGGTATCCAATTGTGCCAAAAAGGATTGCAAAAGGTAATAGGTGAGCATCGCGTCATAGGTAAAGCCTGAAATGGTTTCCCTGCCCCGAAAAAGAACGGACCAGAGGAGGTGGGCAAACAAAACCCGGCTCAGGCTGGCTGACGCCTGCATCAGGGCATCGAACCGGTAGGCGGTCCGGCGCAAGAAAGCGGCTCTTGCAAATTCCCAATACTTTTTCATGCGCTCGCCCCCTTTTGCTCGGCATAAATACGGGCAGCCACGCTTGTAATATCCTCCTCCTCAATGGTCATATCCCGGATATCCCGGCCAGCAAGGAGCGTGTGCAAAATCGGCGTGGCCCTTTCCCGGTCAACAAGAAAAGAAACCTTGCCGGGGCTTTCCATAAGCGGTTGAACCCCGGCAGGGAGGGGTGGACAGGCGTCCCCATCATAGGCCAGGGTGATTTTCCTATGGGTGCGATACTTTTCAAACAGGGATTCCGTTTTCCCATCCCACAATTTTTCGCCGTTTCCAATGACCACGCACCGCCCGCACAACTGCAGAATATCCTCCATATAGTGAGAGGTTAAAAGAATAGTGGTTCCCTTCTTTTCGTTGACTTCTTTCAAAAAGCGGCGGATTTGCCCCTGGGCTACCGCATCCAGCCCGATGGTCGGCTCATCCAGGAAAAGAAGCTTCGGGCTGTGCAGCAGCGCCACAATCAATTCCATTTTCATCCGCTCGCCCAGGGAAAGCGTGCGCACCTGCACATGCATCAAATTTTCCACCTCAAACAGGCGGATGAACTCCCGCACGTTCTCCCGGTACACATTTTCCGGTATTCCGTACAGCGCCTGAAAAAGGCGGAAGGTATCAGCCGGGGTCAGTTCAAAGAAAAGCTGGCTTTTTTGCCCCATAACCAGGGCATATTGGGATTTGAAATCCGATTCCAGCCGGTTGGGGGTATGGGCAAGCACGGAAAGCTCGCCGCCTGTTGGCGCAATAATGCCGCAAAGCAGTTTGACCAGCGTGGTTTTCCCGGCCCCGTTTGGCCCAATCAGCCCTACAAATTCGCCTTGGTTCACGGACAGGTCGAAGTCATGCAGCGCCGTTTTTTGTACCCAGGTGCGGCGGAAAATCCCCTTCAGGCTTCCCGCAAGCCCCGGCTCCTTCTCAATCCTGCAGTAGGTTTTGGTAAGCTTTTTTGCTTCTATCACTTGCATGGGAATTCCGGCTCCTTTTCATAGGTGATCTGCAAATCCGGGCGGCAGCGTTTCCCCATTTTGTGGCGTGCCTTGCGGTTTTCTACGGAATCAAATACGATGGAGAAATCATATCCTTCCGGATACATGTTTTCCGCAGCCACGTGGCGCTTGAGCCGCTTGTGGGAAATGCGCTGCTTTTCGCCTTTGATCTGCACGCCAACCTCTCCCCGCTCGTTGGCGGGGGCATACACCAGGCCAAGCTCACGGCCGGGATAAACAAGAACGCTGTCGCCCAATTGGAACTGGGCGGCGTGGAGAGAGACCGGCTTGGGTTCGGTCTCTTTTTGAATGCGGGGTGCGGATGAGGCACCCAGGTTTACGGGAGCAATTGCATCCATAGGCAGGGGAGAAATAATTTGCGGGGCTTTTGCATGCTCCCCGCCATAAGCGGCCAATTCCGCGCGGCGAAGTATCCCCTCGGGAAAGCCCAGGCGCTTTAATATGTGCAGCGCGCAGCTTTCCCCCGCCTCGCCTATTTCCAGGCGGTAAAGGGGTGCAAGGCTTTCCCTATCAAAAGCCATCCGGGCATTTTTAAGCCCGCTTGTGTGGGCGGCATATTCCTTTACCTCGGGGTAATGGGTGGTAGCCACAAAGAGGCACTTCTTTTCGCGAAGGACATCCAGCACGGCAATGGCAATGCCCATTCCTTCCACAGGATCAGTGCCGGAGCCCAGTTCATCCAGCAGCACCAGGCTTTCCTCATGGACGGACTTCAAAATAGAAAGCACACTGACCATGTGGGAGGAGAATGTGGAAAGGTTCTGGGCAATGCTCTGCCCATCCCCGATATCGCTTAGGTATGCGCCGTGCAGGCAAAGGCGGCTTCCCGCTTCCAGGGGCACATGCAAGCCGCTTTGGGCCATCATGGAAAGAAGGCCCACGGTTTTCAGCGCAACGGTCTTGCCCCCGGTGTTTGGCCCGGTAATGACAATACCCAGCGTATCGCCGCCCAATTCGAAATTCAGGGGTATGCACTGATCTTTTTCGATCAGGGGATGGCGGCCGTTTCGAATGATGATCTGCCTTTGTGTTGTGATTTCCGGGGCGATGGCGCCCATCCCGGCGCTGAGTTTCCCCTTGGCAAAAGCGAAGTCCAAGGCCTCCAGGGTATCCCTGTCATTTTGCAGGGCAGGCAGACAATCCTGACACAAGGCAGTCAAGGTATACAGGATTTTGCGGACCTCGTTCTCCTCCTCCACCTGAAGGGTATTCAGCTCGCTTTGCATTTTTGTAACGGCGGCAGGCTCAATAAAGACGGTACCGCCCGAGGAGGACAGGTCTACCACCGTGCCGGTCACCTGAGCCCGGTATTCGCGCTTTACAGGCAGCGTCAGCCTGCCGTTTCTTGTAGCCACAAAGCTATCCGAAAACCAGGCTTTGTTGTTTTGAAGCAGGCTGTTTAGCCTGGCCTTGATTTGACCGACGAGATGCTCCATTTTTCTGCGCACATCCCGAAGCGCCGACGAGGCACCGCTGTCCACCAGATCGCCCCGGATGCAGCGTTCAATTTCCTCGTTCAGGTCGGGCAAATCCACAAGGGCCCGGCCATATCCGGCCAGCTCCAGCCCCATATATTCCCCGCGCTTCAAATAGTTTTTCACCCGCCGCACAGAAGACAGGAATTGGCTGACGGCCAGGAATTGGGACGGATGAAGCAGGCTCTCCGCTTTTAAAAGCGCAATGAGCTTATTGATCTCCTCCATGGAGCTTAGCGGCGGCGTGCCCAAAGCATCCAGGATTTTTCTGGCTTCGGTCGTGTTTTGAAGCCGTGCCCGGCATTCTTTTTCGCTGAGGGCCGGGGCAAGGGCCATCAGGCGCGCTCTTGCACCCTGGGAACAGGCCAATTGGCCCAGGATTTCCTTGATTTTGTCGAATTCCAATATGATTTCCGATGGCTGCATGGGATTCCCTCCAAATTCAAACTCCAAAAAACAAACCGCAGGCGCACATCTGCCGCCCATAAAATGGGCAGAATGCTCCTGCGGGTACAAATTCCCCGATACAACAAACGGCAGATTACCGCTCTTATCCCCCTTTGAGAAATTTCCGGCAAACGGAAATTTTCCTTCAAGGCGATAAGGGCGAGCCCTCTGCCGCTTCTATCTTACGGGTATTTGTCAATCAAGCAGTCTGTTTCGGGCAGATGCGGGAAAGGTATGAAAACACAAGCAGGCTAAACCCGCTTCTTTTCACGCTTTCCCGGGATGATTTAATTTCGCATCCCGATAACAGACAAAACCGACATCAAAATACCAACCTTTTCTTCGATTCGAAAAGAGTATATCAAAGGCCGACCGCCCTGTCAATGCTTTTTCCTACAGGTCATCCGCATCCTGGTCCGGCTTGCCGCCGTCACGGGGGGTGCCGGTATAGCTGCCAAGGACATCGGTTGCTTCCGGTTCTTTCGCCATGCTGGACATCAATTGCATTTCCTTCTCCCGCTTACGGTTTTTCAGTTTTCCTTTATTCATAAAAACGCCCTCCCTTTCCGGAAAGGATTTCCGGAAAGGGAGGGTTGTATTCCTGCATTTGGAAATTCGTTCAGCCTGCCACGATATTAAGCAGGCGGCCCGGCACGAAAATAAATTTGCGGATGGCTTTTCCCCCCAGCAGGGCTTGCACTTCCGGGTTTTCGGGCAAGGTTTTTTCAGCATCCTCCGCGGTCAGGTCGGCGGGGATCATAATCCGGCCCCGCACCTTGCCGTTGATCTGAATGGCGATTTCCACCTCGCTCAGCACCATTTCCTTTTCGCTGTATTCAGGCCAGGGCTGATGATGCAGCGGCGCGCCGAACTTCTGCGCTTCCCAGATTTCCTCGCAGATGTGGGGTGCAACCGGGGACAGGAGGAGCAGCAGCGCTTTCAACTCGCCCCGCGTCACCTGCCCTTTGAGGTAGAAATCGTTCACAAGGCTCATCATGGCGGCGATAGCGGTGTTGAATTTCATTTTTTCGTAGTCTTCACCTACCTTTTTGATGGTGGTGTGGACGGAAGCCTTCAGATCGGAGGAATAGCCTTCCCCCGGAATCATCATTTCCTGCAGACGCCAGACCCTGTCCAGGAACCTGCGGCAGCCTCTGGCCCCGTTGGTAGACCAGGGGATGGACTGGTCAAAGGCGCCCATGAACATTTCGTATACGCGGAAGGCATCGGCCCCCAATTCATTCACAATATCGTCTGGGTTGATCACGTTGCCCCGGGACTTGGACATTTTTCCCCCATCGGTACCCAGAATCATACCATGGCTGGTACGCTTCTGATAAGGCTCCTTGGAGGGGACAACCCCAATGTCATGCAGGAACAAATGCCAAAACCGGCTGTACAGCAAATGCAGCGTGGTATGCTCCATGCCGCCGTTGTACCAGTCGATGGGCAGCCAGTAGCGCATAGCCTCCCGGGCTGCCATTTCCTGATCGTTGTGGGGGTCGGTATAGCGCAAAAAGTACCAACTGGAACCCGCCCACTGGGGCATGGTATCCGTTTCCCGCTTGGCCGGAGCGCCGCACTTGGGGCAGGGAACATTCACCCACTCCGTCATGGCGGAAAGCGGGCTCTCCCCACTGTCGGTGGGTTCGTAATTTTTCACATTGGGCAAAAGCACAGGCAGGTCTTTTACTGGTACAGGCACTGTGCCGCAGTGGGGGCAGTGGACGACAGGAATAGGTTCGCCCCAATACCGCTGGCGGCTGAACACCCAGTCCCGGAGCTTGAAATTCACCTTGCGCTGGCCCAAGCCCTGCTTTTCCAAAAACTCCGTAATGGATTTTTTGGCCTGCGCTACTGGCATGCCGTTCAAAAATCCGCTGTTGATCAAGTGCCCGTCCTGAATATCGGTATAAGCGGCTTCCTGCACATTCCCGCCGGAAACAACCTCTACAATGGGCAGGTCAAACTTCTTGGCAAATTCCCAGTCCCGCTCGTCATGGGCGGGCACAGCCATGATGGCGCCTGTGCCATAGGTCATGAGCACATAATCGGAAATCCAGATGGGGATTTCCTTCCCCGTCAGGGGATTCACGGCACGGATGCCCTGAATTGCCACGCCGGTTTTGTCCTTGCTGATTTCCGTGCGCTCAAAGTCCGACTTTTTGGCGGCCTGATTTTTGTACTCCATCAGGTCCGCATAGTTTTTGATTTGATCTTTCCACTTTTCAATGAGAGGATGCTCCGGAGACAGCACCATGTAGGTAGCCCCAAAAAGCGTATCCGGCCTTGTGGTATATACCCGGATTTTATCCTGAACGCCGGAAAGGCTGAAATCAATCTCCGCACCCTCGGAGCGGCCGATCCAGTTGCGCTGCTGGGTCTTCACCTTTTCGATGAAATCCACATGATCCAGGCCGTCCAGCAATTTCTGCGCATACTTGGTAATGGCTAGCATCCACTGCTTTTTCACCTTGCGGACGACCTCGCCGCCGCAGCGCTCGCAGACGCCGTCCACCACTTCTTCGTTGGCCAGGCCGCACTTGCAGCTCACGCACCAGTTGATGGGCATCTCTGCCTTGTAGGCCAGGCCATGCTCCAGCAATTGTAGGAAAATCCACTGGGTCCACTTGTAATAATCCGGGTCGGTGGTGTTCACTTCCCGGCTGTAATCAAAGGAAAAGCCCAGCCTTTTGAGCTGCTCCCGGAAATGGTCGATATTCTTTTGGGTAACATCTTTGGGATGCACCTTGTTCTTAATGGCATAGTTCTCCGTAGGCAGGCCAAAGGCATCCCATCCGATGGGATACAAAACGTTATACCCTTCCATCCGCCGCTTGCGGGCGATGATGTCCAACGCCGTGTTGGACCTGGGATGACCAACATGAAGCCCTGCCCCAGAGGGGTAAGGGAATTCAATCAGGCAGTAGTATTTGGGCTTGGTATAATCGCTCCCGGCCTGAAAGGCCTGCTGCTTTTCCCAAAGCTCCTGCCACTTTTTTTCAATAACTGCCGGATCATACACGGTCTGAACCATAAGGGATGCCTCCTTCACACTTAAACAAAAAAATGCGCTCCGCCTTTGTCACAAAGACGAAACACATGGGTTCCGCGGTACCACTTTGTTTGCCTAAAACCTATGGTAAACCACAGGCCGGCCACTTTGTGCGGGGTAACGGCCGCAGGCCGCCGGATTTACGGATGGCTCCGGGGCGAGCGGCCCACCCCCGCGCCTCCGCCCTTTCACCAGCCGGGCGGCTCTCTTGTGCGCAAGAGGAAGACATTCCCCATCATTGCCGTCAATTTGTTTCCCAGTATACCTCCAAACCCTTTGTTTGTAAAGGGGTGAAGGCCTTCGGAATGGTTCAAAGTGTGCAATACGCTGCAGTGGAAACGCCTGGTTGTAAAAATTTTGAAACAGAGGGGGATAAGCGTTCCCTTTTCTTGTCAGAAGGAAATGCGTGTGGTACAATGCCAGCATTGAGAAACCCTGGAATTTCCCAGGTGGTGGCCCGGGAAAGCCGGTTTAAAAAGGGCTCCCGAAGGGAAGGAATGATCGATTAATGCGCAAGAGAAAAGCACCGTACGGTTTTATCTGCTTCGTTGTGATGCTGTTTTGCCTGATGCCTTGCGGGGCGCTGGCGGCAAAGCTTGCCGATGTTTACATTACCCAAGGGGACAAGATCGAGCAATCGGTGGATGGTGCGCTGCCCATTGACGCCGTCCGCTGGTGGTATTCCAGCAAGGAACGGGCCTATTATCTGTTTTTGCCCGCCAGATCCCAGCCGGAATTGCGGCTATGGTTTGACGGGCCGGAAACCCTGGAAGTGAACGGGCAGACGCTGCACAGCGGAGATGCGGCTTCCTTCCTGACACCAGGGGAGGAACTGATCCTCACAGCGGACAAACGGAAGTATACCCTGCGGGTGATGCAGTCTCAAAACGTACCGGCGATGTTCATTACCACGAAATCGGGGAACCTCAACTACATCCACAAGAGAAAAGAAAACATGGAAACGGGCGTCCTGCGCATGCAAAACGCCGACGGTTCCCTTTCCTATGACGGGACGCTTTCCCAGATCAGAGGGCGGGGCAACTCCACCTTCCAATTAAACAAGAAGCCATACCAAATCAAGCTGGACCAGTCGACGGATCTATGCGGCATGGGCAAAGCAAAAACCTGGGTGCTTCTGGCCGACTACCGGGATAATTCTCTTTTGCGCAATAAGGTTACCTTCGCCCTTGCAAACGCGGTGGGCCTTCCTTATACCTCCAAAGCGCAATCCGTGGACTTGTATATCAACAACGATTACTATGGAACCTATTTGTTATGTGAAAAGGTGGAAATCGGAGACAGCCGAATCAATATCAACGACCTGGAAAAAGAAACCCAGGCCGTAAACAGTGAAGCCTTGGATACATTTAAGCGTTTTGGGAAATCCGCCTACACAAAGGGTCAAAGCAAGGGGCTGCAAATCCCCATAAATCCAGAGGACATAACCGGCGGATATCTATTGGAATTGGATTACAAGATGCGATATAAAAGCGAGGTCAGCGCCTTTGTGACAAAGCGCGGGCAGGCGGTGACCGTCAAAGAGCCGGAATGCGCGTCCCAGGCGCAGATGGCATATATCAGTTCCTTCATGCAGGGCTTTGAAAATGCCATTTTTGCCAAAGACGGCATCGATCCGGACTCAGGCAAGCACTATTCAGAGTTTGTGGATATGGACTCCCTTATAAAAAAGTATCTTGTGGAGGAAATTGTAAAAAACCGGGATGGCAACCGCAGCAGCCTTTACTTTTTCAAGCCGGAGGACAGCCTAAGCACCGTAGCGTTTGCCGGGCCGGTTTGGGATTATGACGCCTCCATGGCCGGCTTTGCCACAGAGCCGGGCCAGAAAATTGCGCTTCCTGAATATTTTGCCATAAACGGTGATTCGGGCGAGCCTTTTTACTGGTTTCCCCCGCTTTACAAACAGAAAGATTTTTACGAAGCCATGGTCAAGACCTATTATGAGGAATTCGTTCCGGCTCTGGAAGTATTGCTGGGCCTAAAAGAGGATGAAACCGGCGCGCTATCTTCCATTGACACCTACGCTGCCGAAATCACCGCAAGCGCCGCCATGAACTTTATCCGCTGGCCGGTATTCAATATTCCCGCCCGCGTTGTTCAAACGGGCGCAAACTATCAGGAGAACATTGATTACATCAAAATCTTTCTGGAAAAAAGGATGGCATTCCTTCAGGAAAACTGGATCATGCCGTAATTCAACGAGATAAAAAGGATGGATTGTGTTCGGATGAAACGATTCCAATATCAGGCGGCCGTCATACTGGTCATGATGCTGCTTCTTTTGCCCATGGGGGCACTGGCTGCCAAATTGACAGACGTGTGGGTAACCGGCGTCATGCAAAACGAGGAGGCGTCGGATAAGCTGCCCATCGGCGCCATTCATTGGTGGTACAGCAATAAGGACAAGGCCTATTACCTCTTCCTGCCCGCAGGCGCGAAAGCGGAAGAACTGCGCATCTGGTTTGAAGGTGCCCAGTCTATTACCACAGACGGAAAAACCCTGTCTTCCGGCGATCCGGCCTCTTTTTTAACCCCCGGAGCGAAAGCAACACTGACATGCGACAAAAGCAAATACACCCTTGTGGTAATGCAGTCCAAGAATATTCCGGCGCTTTTTATCACGACGGAATCCGGCAGCCTGACCAGCATCCACAAGAGCAAGAACAACCAGGAAACCGGCAAAATGGTCATGCTGAATAGTGACGGCACCCTTTCCTATGACGGAGCATTGACCCAATTCAAATGCCGGGGCAACTCCTCCTTCACGTACGCCAAGAAGCCTTACCAGTTTAAGCTGGAAAAATCCACCGACCTGGCCGGTATGGGCAAGGCAAAAACCTGGATACTCCTAGCGGACCATGAGGACAATTCCCTGCTGCGCAACAAGATCACCTTTGCCCTAGCAGATGCTGTGGGGCTTGATTACTCCTCCCAGTCCCAAACGGTGGATGTATTCCTGAACAACGATTATTACGGAACCTATCTTTTGTGCGAAAAGGTGGAGATCGGCGGCAGCCGGATTGATATCAACAACCTGGAGAAGGACACTGGGGAGGTCAACGAAAACCCGCTGAATTCCTACCCCGCCTTTGGCCACAAGGGCTATAGCCTGGGCCAGGCCAGAGGGTTTCAAATCCCCAATGATCCCGAGGATATTACAGGCGGGTACCTATTGGAATTGGAAAAGATCAACCGCTATAAAAATGAGGCTAACGGCTTTACCACAACAAGAGGGCAGCCGGTGGTCATCAAGGAACCGGAAGCCGCATCCCAGGCCCAGGCAGCGTATATCAGCGCCTTCATGCAGGGTTTCGAAAACGCCATTTTTGCCGAGGACGGCATCGACCCAGCCTCCGGAAAGCACTATTCCGAATTTGTGGATACGGATTCCCTGGTCAAAAAATACCTGATCGAGGAGATTTCCAAAAACTTTGACGGCAACCGCAGCAGCCTGTTTTTCTACAAGCCCTCTGATGAGCAGAGTTTGCTTGCCTTTGCGGGGCCTGTGTGGGATTATGACAACGCCTACGGCAACTATTCCAGCCAGCGTGCCGAATCGCTGAAGTTGCCCGAATATTTTGCCATCAATAAGGACAATGGCGAAAGATATTATTGGTACCCCGCGCTGTACAAGCAGCCTGATTTTTACCAGGCTGTCGTAAAGATTTACCATGAGGAATTTGTGCCCGCACTTCGCGTGCTGCTGGGCCTTGAGGAGAGCGAAGACGGAAAGCTGCGGTCCATAGACGATTTCGCCGCCGAAATTGCTCCCTCCGCCGCGCTGAACTATACCCGCTGGCCTGTGTTTAACGCAAAGGGCCGGGATGTGATGACAGGCAGGAATTACGAGGAGAATATTGCTTATTTGAAAAAATTTCTGGAAGGGCGGCTGGCCTTTTTATCGGAAAACTGGATCGAATAAAAAGATAATTTTGCATTAGCGCATTATACAAAAGAGAAAGCAAAGGTGTGGTACTATGAATAGAATTCTGCACCGGGGCTGGGTTGCAGCCGTTTTTTTCATGATACTGGCCCTGGCACCCATGGGGGCATTGGCGGCAAAGCTGACCCAGATTTGGGTAACCCCGGCGGATGATGAGGCAGTTCAGGCGGATTCCCTTCCCATTGACGCCATCCGTTGGTGGTACAGCAAAAACGACAAGGTATATTATCTTTTCCTGCCCGCAGGCATGGAGGGGGAAACGCTGCGCCTTTGGTTTGACGGGCCCGAGAGCATTACCGCCAATGGGAAAACCATTCATTCCGGCGATACGGCGGATTTTTTGACTCCCGGTGCAAAAGTGAACCTTGCCGCAGATTCCGCCAAGTTTACTCTAAGGGTGATGCAGTCTCAAAACGTGCCGGCCATGTTCCTTACCACAGAATCCGGCACCGTAAAAAACATTCATAAAAGCAAGAAAAACGAAGAAAAAGGCAGTTTGACCCTGCTTAACGCCGATGGCTCTTTGGCATATGAAGGGCTTCTGTCCCAAATCAAATGCAGGGGAAACGCCACCTTCGGCTTTACGAAAAAAGCTTATCAGATTAAGCTTGACAAATCTACTGATTTATACGGCATGGGCAAGGCAAAAACCTGGATTCTGCTGGCCGACCATCGGGACAATTCCCTCCTGCGCAACAAAATCACCTTTGCCCTGTCCGACGCGGTGGGCATGGCCTATACCTCCAAATCACAAACGGTGGACGTGTATATCAACAACGATTACTATGGCACCTATCTCCTGTGTGAAAAGGTGGAGATCGGTGACAGCCGGATTGATATCAACAACCTGGAAAAGGATACGGAGGAGGTCAATGAAAATCCGTTGGACTCCTACCCCGCCTTCGGCTCCACAGGCTACAGGTTTGGCAAAACAAAAGGTTTCAATATTCCCAACGATCCGGAGGATATTACCGGCGGCTATTTGCTGGAACTGGACTACCCCGACCGGTACAAAAAAGAAGTCAGCGGCTTTGTTACCGCAAGGGGGCTGCCGGTGGTCATCAAGGAGCCCGAGGCAGTATCAAAGGCCCAGGCGGACTATATCAGCGCCTTTATACAGGGCTTTGAAAACGCCGTTTTCGCCGAGGATGGCATCGACCCCGAAAGCGGCAAGCACTATTCCGAATTTGTAGACATGGATTCCCTGGTAAAAAAATACCTCATTGAAGAAATTACCAAAAACTTTGACGGAAACAGGAGCAGCTTTTACGTATATAAGCCGGCGGACGATCAAAGCACGCTTGCCTTCGCCGGGCCATCCTGGGACTATGATATTTCCATGGGCAATTACATGGCGGAGCGCAATCAGCGCATCACCAGGCCCGAATCCTTTGCCATCAACAACGACAACGGCGAACGGTTTTACTGGTTCCCCGCCCTGTACAAAAAGGCCGATTTTTACAAAGCGGCAGTCAGCACTTACTATGAGGTATTCGTACCGGCGCTGAACGTCCTTCTGGGCCTTGAAGAAGAAGACAGCGGCTCCCTGCGTTCCATAGACGACTATGCCCAAGAGATCACCGCTTCCGCCGCAATGAACTATACCCGCTGGCCGGTATTCAACGCGTCGGACCGGCCTGCCAAAACAGGCAGAAACTATGCGGAAAATATTGATTACGTAAAGAATTTTCTTACGCTGCGCATGGCGTTTCTCCAGGAAAACTGGCCTGAACCATAATATTTAACCTACAGAAAGCGGAGTGTGTTATGAAACCAACCGGAAGAAAAACGCTGCTCACACTGCTCCACGGGGCGGTAGGCGTGACCGCCTTTACACTTGGTATTCTTTTGATGCTGGACGCGCTGCCCAGCCTTCATGCAGTCACAGCAGCCTTTCCACTGGCGGGGGTTTGCCTGATCCTCCTTCTGGGGCTGCCCAACCTTTTGGCCAACGGTGCGGTGCTGGCAGGCCGTCCCTTTGCCCGGCCCCTTTGCGTAGCCTGCGGGATACTGCTCTTGGCCGCATGCGCCGCATCCCTTTTCATCATGCCCTTTTCCATGATCCTGCTTCCCTTCGCAGCCATTGGGGTACTGCAGGCGGTTTTCGGTTATCAGCTTCGGTTTTAGGAAATGTAAAAAACAAAGGGGCCGAACGATCGGTCCCTTTGTTGATATAATACACATCTCTCATGCAAATATACCAGAACGCTACTATTTCACCCGGGTCAGGTATTGACAGTACACATAGATGTTTTGTATTTTCTTTGCCTCCACCCCATCTTCCGAATGGATGATGGGCTGTGTTTCCGATTCTGTGACATACAGTTTGAACACCAGCGCTTCCTGGCCCACGGACAAATGATGCACGTCCTTGAAGCGGTAGTTCTTTTGTGCGATGCCCAGATAACCGAAGATGATATTTTCGATATGGGTATTGGAAAAGCATTTGCGCACTTCATTTTCTTCAAACATATCCAGAATGGCACGGGTTTCATCGAACGTCATGTTGCGGCAGGAAAATTCTCCTTCCCCCATGACGTTCATCATGCTCGAATTATCCAATAATAGCAGCGGTCCCGTGTGTTTAAATTCCATGTGCAACCTTCCTTTCGCTACAAAAAGGGTACAAAAAGCAGCGCGGGCATACTGGGGAAGGCCCGCAAATTCTATGGAACGGTCAGTTACTATGGAATTAGTATAAAGGGAAAAGCTCAAATATGTCAAGGATTTCCGGATGTTTTTATAAGTTAATTAATTCACAAAACATAGCTATTCCTTTGCATTTTCCCGTTTTGAAAGGCGCCAGGATACGTGCTGCACATCGGTTCCCGCTGTTTTTCGGAGCTTTTCCCGTGCATTGACAGCCACCGGATGTCCGGTTAAGTTCATCATCGGCAGGTCGCTTGCGGTATCGCCGTAGGCCCAGGAAGAGGCCGTATCCAAAACGTAGCCCTTGGCTGCCAGGTATTCGGCAATGCGCAGGGGCTTTTCCAGCCCCTTGCAATTGTTTCCGGATAAGAGACCCGAATATATCCCTTCGGGCGTTACATCCACCCGAGTGCCGATGATATCGTCTACGCCCAGTTCTTCCAAAAGCGGCTGCAAATACACCTCCGGGGAAGCGGTCACCACCAGAACACGAAGCCCCTCCGCTTTGCAGCGCTCAATCTCCCGCCGCGCATCCGGGTAAATCCTGGGGCGAAGTATTTCGCGGAAAAAGGACTCTGAAAAATCCCGCACTTCCTTAACCGATTTCCCCCGAAGGAAAGACAAGGCTCTTTCCTTGGCCTGGGCATCGGAGTAGATATGCAAGGCGTATCCAAAAACGGCCTGGGCCAGACGGGAAACATATAAAAGCGGCGCAAACCCTTTGCGCACGGCATACAAGGAAAAAGGCACAATGGAATCGCCCTTTGCAAGGGTTCCGTCAAAATCAAATAATGCAAAACCCTGCCGCGTCATACAGCGCCTCCATTTTCAAGATGGAAATCAGTATACCATGGGATAGAAAAAACCTCAACCATCCCTGCCCATCCCATTTGCGCCGGGCGAAAAACATGCTATACTGAAGCATCCTGACAAAAATTTGGAGGAAGCTCATGCGGATTGCGCTGGTTGCCGACCTACACGGAAATTGGCCCGCCACCATGGCTGTGGACAGGGACCTGAAGGCCCGGAACATTCAAACCGTCTACTGCCTGGGGGATATGATCGGCAAGGGCCCCTCATCCCCAAAGACCATGGACTGGGCATTTTCCCGCTGCCAGGTGATCCTTTCGGGAAATTGGGATATTGGCATTTCTCAAAAGCGTTACGCAGCCGACGGCTATTATTGGAACCAGTTGGGACAGGAGCGGATGGACCGGCTGAAATCCCTTCCCCTGGAGCATCACCTTTTCATGAGCGGTATGAATATCCGCCTGATACACGGCCGCCCCGTGATGGACGAGCTGCTTTTTGTTCAATCTGAAAAGGAAGGGCTGGAAGCATTGTTTGAAAAGGATGGGGAGTCTTTTCAAGTGGTAGGGTATGCCGACTGCCACCGGGCTTTTCACCGAACGCTGAAAACGGGGCTGCTCTTCAATTGCGGCAGCGTCGGAAACGGCTTGGGCGTCAACCGGGCCTGCTATGCCATCCTTCAGGGGGAGCCGGGGGAGAAGCCGGCCGCATTTGATATACACTTGGTTTCCGTTCCCTATGATAACGAAGCCGCCATCCGGGACGCGCTGGACGATCCCGATCTGCCTCACCGGGAAGCTTATATACAGGAAATACGTACGGGTGTTTATTCCCGCTGATGAAATGGGGGGAAACGATTTATGGCAGCGCATCAGGAAAGCTGCGGATTGTGCCATATTGCCCTGGAGGACGTAGGCGTCACCAGGGACAGGCAGGCCATATTGTCCCATGTGTCCATGCACATTCATTGCGGGCAATTGACGGCCCTCATAGGGCAGAACGGAGCGGGTAAAACCACGCTTTTAAAGGCTCTTCTTCGTGAAATTCCCTATACCGGCGCCATCCGTCATGAAGATCACATGGGGCGGGACATCCCTCACTTGCGCACGGGTTATGTGCCCCAGCATTTGGAATTTGATAAGGAAATGCCTGCCTCCGTGCTGGACTTTATGGCCAGTGCGCTCAGCCGCAGACCGGTGTGGCTGGGGGTATCCGCCAAAGTCCGCGGGCGGGTGCAGGAAGCGCTGCAAGCTGTGGAAGCGGAGGAGCTTCTTTTCACACCCCTGGGAAAGCTTTCCGGTGGTGAATTGCAGCGGGTGCTTTTGGCCTTGGCGCTAACCCCGGCTCCGGATTTGCTGGTGCTGGACGAGCCTGTATCCGGGGTGGATCAAAACGGGCTGGCGCTGTTTCTCAATACGGTATTGCGCCTTCGGGCCCAGCACCATATGGCCATACTGCTAGTGAGCCACGACCTTTCCCTGGTGGAAAAATATGCGGATTATGTGGTGCTGCTGGACCGGCAGGTGCTTTGCGCCGGAAGCCCCAAGGATGTATTTTCCTCTCCTGAGTTTGAGCGGGTATTTCAAACGCCCCGAACCAAAGCCCAACTGGATGCGGAGGTGGGCGTATGAACACGATCTATGCTGTGATGGATGCGATTTTGCCGTTTGAATTTTTATCCTTTCAGTTTATGAAAAACGCGCTTATTGCCATCCTGCTATTAACTCCGCTCCTGGGCCTTTTGGGCACCATGGCGGTAAATCAACGCATGGCCTTTTTTTCCGATGCGCTGGGCCACAGCGCCCTGACAGGCATCGGGCTTGGCATTTTACTGGGGATGCACAGCGACTTATTGTCTATGCTGCTCTTTGGCGTGATCTGGGCGCTGCTCATCAGCCGGATCAAGCAAACAGGAACCACGTCGGTGGATACCATCATCAGCGTGTTTTCCAGCACCAGCATTGCTTTAGGCTTGGTGATCCTGGCCCGTGGGGGCGGGTTTGCCAAATATTCCTCCTTGCTTATCGGGGATGTGCTGGCGGTGGCGCCGGCGGATCTTCTCTATCTATTTCTTGCTTTGCTGGGCGGCGTAGCGCTATGGGTCGTCATGTTCAATGCCCTTTTGCTCACCAGCATCAATCCTGCTCTGGCCCGCAGCCGGAACGTGCCTACAAGGCTTGTAGAATACGGCTTTGTAGTGCTGGTCGCTTTTGCCGTTATGCTTTCCATCCGCTGGGTGGGAGTGCTGCTTATCAATGCCCTTTTGATCCTTCCCGCTGCCGCAGGGCGCAACCTAGCCCGCAGCACAAGGGGCCATGCGGGGTACAGCGTGCTTGCCGCCGCCACAAGCGGCGTGGCCGGGCTGATCCTGGCCTTTTATTGGAACACCTCCGCCGGAGCGGCCATCGTACTGTGTGCTGCATGTTGGTACGCGGTAAGCCTGGTGGTAATGTCTTTGCGCAAACAAAAAGACAAGTCCCATTCAGGCTTATAAAAATATTGAATTGCAGCCGACAGACGCTGCTGCGGTAAGTTTATGTTCGTATAATGATATTCAAAGAGAAGGATTTCGCGCCTGTGGACGCGACCAAAGGGCTTTCCGATCGTCCCTTCGGATGCCATCTCTATGAATGAACATAATTATTTAACTAACACTACAACCCTATTTTTGGCATTTCAAAACATTGCATGACGAATGTTTCCCTATTGCGTGTGAATCTTCCAAATGGTACAATACCCGACGGTTGCGTATTTATCACCCGGTGGATGGGAAAGGAATTCTATTTTTTATGAAAATAAAGCAGGATGGCAAGCGAATCCTGGTAACCATCATCGGCATCGTCCTGGTGGGCTTAAGCGCCGGCGTGTTTCGCAAGACAGGCTTTGGTACCGATCCCTATACCTGCATGAATCTTGGCCTTTCCGGCTTTTTCGGCATGGACTTTGGCACATTTCAATTATTGGTCAACATTGTGCTGCTGCTCATGATGCTTCTGTTTTCCCGGCACTTTATCGGGTTTGGCACGTTTGTCAATATGATTTTTATGGGCTATATTTCAGACTTTTCACTTTCCATGCTGGATAGGCTTCTTGGGCCGGTGCTTTCCCTGGGCTTTCGGCTCACTTTGCTGTTTATTGCGGTGATCGTCATCTGCATAGGCGCGGCACTGTATATGGAGGCGAATCTGGGGATAGCCCCTTACGATGCTATGGGCTATCTTCTGGAGCGCATTGAAAAGCGGAGGCTTTCTTACCGCTATAACCGCATCATTACGGATGTTGTCGCCGTTGCAATCGGCTTTTCCTTCGGCTCGGTCGTCGGCATCGGAACAGTCATTCTTTCCTTTTTCACAGGGCCTTTGATTACCTTCTTTCGCGATCATTTTGCGTCCAAAGTAATGGGCAGCCCGCTAACCGGGAAAGTATCCGCGCTGTAACTGCTATTGCAGCCCATGCATCCATCAAAAAAAAGCCGCCGGATTGGAAAGGCACGCAAAATACGCCTTCCGCAATCCGACGGCTTTTTCATATTGAAAAAATCAGCTATCCATTACACAGCGTTACCATACAGGAAAGCATGCACCGCATCAATTTCAGCCTGCATATCCTCCGCCGCCACAACGCTGTGCAGATTTACAGTATTCCGCGTGCCTTGCAGGGGTGAGCGCATATCTTCCATCCCGGATATCTTAATGGATACAAGAGAAAACGCAGTTGACACGATATCATTCAGCGACATGTTTGTCTTGAGATAGTCCAGCATCCCGCCGGCCAGATCGATCATATCATCCATTTTCAGTTTCAGGCCTTTTTGCAGGCATGCGGAAAGCACCTTGCGCTGGCGCACACTTCGCAAAGCATCGTCATCGGCACCGCGGCTTCTCATATAGGATATAGCCTGGCTTCCGCCGATGCTTTGCTTGCCGGCTTTTTCAAAAGCCTTCGTTATTTTATCTGCGCTGAGGATATCCAGCTCGTCCTCAAGCACCTCCACTTCCACACCGCCCAGAGAATCTATCATTCTTTGCATTCCTGAAAAATCCACCAGCGCAAAATAGGGAATATCCAGGTGAAACACTTCATTTATCGTCTGAAGGGTCAGCTGCGGTCCGCCCAGGTAAGTCGCCGCGCATAGTCTATCGGCGCCATGGCCATTAGGAAATTCCACAAGATAATCCCGGTTCAGGCTGACCATTTTCACGGCGCCTGTCTTCAGATGCAGGGTCGCAATCACAATGGCATCGGACCGGCCCAATTCCGAATCATCCTTAACCTCTTTCTCCATTTGATCCGTACCCAGAAGAAGAATGGTGAAGGTATCCGCAGGCGCAGCCAGCGCATGGCAGAAAAAAACCCCCGTCAGCAAAAGTATGGTGCACATAAGCGCAAAAGCATTACGAATCATGTTCTGCCGCATAAAAACCCTCCCGATATCCATTTGTAATCTATCTTCTATTTTACACGTCCTGCGTTTCGGGCGGTAAACAACCGCAAGTGATTGGGGCACCACATTAAGCAAATCGGGGAAAAAACCAGGAATATCGCCATCTCCTTGCTTGCGGGATAAGAAAAATTGGATATACTGGTCCATAGTAAAAAATATCCAATGCAATTGGACCGATCCAGGCATAATACCATATACGCACGTGGGGGTTCCGCTGTCATCGGAGACTCTCCCCGGAAAATTCTCTTTGCAAGCTGTAATTACACCAATCACGGAGGAAGCGCATCATGCAGGAAATGGCCATCAAGGATATATTGGATACGGTAAAAAAGCGATTATGGGTGATCCTCATATTTTGCGTTATTGTTACTGCTATGGTGGGCGTATATTACCTGAAACAGCCGAATGAGTTTACCGCCCAGACGACGCTCTATGTACTGTTCGATTATGAGGACAACCTTGGGCAGACCCGGTATGATACGACTGCCAGCGCACAATTCGCGGGCGATTTCAAAGAGCTGATGAAGACCAACAGCATCATGTCCCAAACGCTGGCCAGGCTTGGCATCGATAAAGAAGCTTTCAAGGGTGTAAGCATTGACGTTGCCGCTGTTACCGGAACACGTGTCCTCAATGTAACGGCCACCAGCCTGGAGCCTCTTTTAAGCATGAACGTGGCAAACACCGTAAGCCAGGTCTTTACAGAATATATCCGCAATGTGATGCGGGCAGACACCGTAACCATCGCGGCGGAAGCGACGCTTCCTGAAATCCCCTCCGGCCCGCCCCGCACAAGAAATACATTGCTGGCTTTCGGGGTAAGCTTGATGTTTGCCTTGGGAATTGCGCTGGCCATCGAAATGCTGAATACAACCCTGAGAAATTCCGGCGAGGTAGAAAAAGAGCTGGAGCTGCCGGTGCTTGCCAGCATGCAGAGCTTCAAAAAGGAACTGGATCGGGTAAATCAAAAGCAGCCAAAAAGGAAAACGCTCTTGCAGTCCATTCCCGCCGCCACCAAAGAAAATGCCAAAACCCTTGCGACGAATGTGCAATTTGCCACCGTAGGCCATCCGGTACAAACGCTGCTGTTTACATCCAGTATTGCAGGCGAAGGAAAAAGCTCGCTGCTCCTATTGCTTGCGGATGCTTTGGCGGATTTAGGAAAGCGCGTGCTGATAGTGGATATGGATATGCGCAATCCAAGCATTGGGCGGTATTTGGGTGTCCGATGCCGCAATGACCTGTTTGATTACCTGGTAGACGCCGCCAGGCTGGATAAGGTGATCTGCAAAACGGAGAACCCCCGGGTGTTCTTTATCGATTCTCATCACCGCCTTGCCTCCGTTTCACAGATTGTCAATTACGAAGTGTTTGAAATGTTTTTGGATACTGTCAAGAAGGATTATGACATGATTCTTTTTGATACGCCTCCCCTGGGGTTGTTTATTGATGCCGCCGTGCTGGCAAACAGCATGGACGCTGCGTTGCTGGTCGTCGGCAGCGGTATGGCTGATCGGACACATGCCCGCAGTGTGGTGGAGCAGCTGCGCAAAGCCAACGCAAATATTCTGGGAGTGGCCTTCAATTTCGCAGCTCAGCACAAATCACAAAAGTATTACTATGGAAATTCGTACGGGTATTACAGCCAGAGCAAGGTGCAATCCTGACCCACAAAACCCGAGTATGAAAGGACTACATCTATGCTGGATCTTCATGCTCATATCCTTCCGGGCGTGGATGACGGCGCGCGAACCCAGGACGAAGCGCTGAAAATGCTGGATGCCGCCAGCAGTATTGGCGTGGATACGATTGTAGCTACGCCCCATGTCCGAAGCGAATCCGCCAACTATCCCAAAATATTTGCTGCGTACGAATGGCTTTCCTCCCGTGCCAGCGTGGCAGGCGTGCGCCTTCTTTTGGGATATGAAGTCTATTACAGGGTTCTGCTTCATAAAGACCCGGCCAGGTTAAGACATCTATGCATTACCAATACCAACACACTGCTTTTGGAGCTGTCAAATGACCATCTCTTTCCACAATGGGAGTATATCCTAAGCGATTTGGTGCAAGAAGGGTACGATCCGGTGATCGCGCATCCGGAACGATATGTGTATATTCAGGAACATCCGGAGATTATCGCACAAATGAGGCGATATGGGTGTAAGATACAACTCGATGCACGGGCCTTCCAGAAGCCGTTTTTCAGCAGGGAAAGAATTGCTGCGGAAAAGCTATTGCGCTTTGGCTGGGCCGATTACATTGCCTCGGACGCCCACCATCCGGATGACTACAAATACCTGCAAAAAATACATCGCAGGCTAAAAGAGAACTGGCCCGGCGGCGTTCCCGCAGATCTATCGCTTCACGTTTAATTGACTTCGTGTATACCAAAATATCAAACGCTGCAGAAGCCGGCCAGTACGGTTTGTCTGACGGAGTTCTGCCGCGCATACGGATTTTCAGTGTTACCTTCCCTATGGAAGGCAGCAGGGCGAAGCTTTCCATTCATAAGGGGAGGGGAAACATATATGCAGGATGATGTACATAGCTATTGCCTGTATTGCACGACCGGCAAAGAGCAAAATGTAGCTGCGCAAATCACAGGCGAGACCGGATTTACCGCATTTGCTCCCACCCTCGTCCAGGTTGAATGGAAGGGCCGCATGGCAGCGAGGCGGGAACAGATCATGTTTCCGGGCTATGTCTTTTTTTATGCCAGCTGCGCCGACACCCTTCCCCAGGTGAGTAAAATCACCCATGTCCGAAAGCTGCTCACATATGGCGGCGGACAGCAATTCTTGTACGGGCATGATGAGGACATTGCCCAATGGCTGTTTCAATATGGCGGGGTCATCCGGGAATCCAAAGCATTGCGGGAAGGCGATCACATCGTCGTGGTGGACGGGCCTATGAAGGATTTGGGCGGCGTCATCAAGACGGTTAACAAGCAGCGTCAGCGGGCAAACATTGAGTTTACCTTCGGCGGCCTCACGAGAAATGTATGGATGGCCTTCGATTGGGTTTCCTCCGCGGAGGAGGCTCCTCCTGCACGGATTGGATAACTCACCCATTGCATCCGGCAAAGTCAGCCATTTCAGCCTCTGAAAATGGCAAGTAGCAAAAACGAAAATCACGCCTGTCAAAGGCTTTTTTTGATTGGTGAAAAAGTGAGGAACTGTTTCTTTCAATAGGAATTTTGTCCGAATACAGACAGCCGAGAAGGTTTTTCAATCATTCTGCTCCCCGTTTTACTCCCCCTTCATTTTCTCATAAATATCCCCACTTTTGGGCAAATTTGTAATGTCAAAAAGGGGCTATTCATTGGGTGTATGGGCTCTGTTTGAGATGACCAGCAAATAAAAAATGAAGAGGCAATCATATGGCGGAAGAAAGAACAACCCCCTTTGGGGAAAGCACGGTGGCAGTCGATGGTTCCCAGGGCTTTGCAATTCTACAGCCGGAGCGCGCCTATGCCGGCCATGAATCCGTTGCCTATGCGTTTGCGAAAAGGGCCATGGATATTCTGCTGTCCATATTGGCCATGTTCGCATTGTCGCCGCTTTTGCTTCTAGTTTCTATAGCCATCTACCTGGATGATCCAAAGGGCAGCCCAATCTTTATACAGAACCGCATCGGCAAAGACGGGAAACCATTTCGCTTTCTCAAGTTCCGAAGCATGGTGGTGGATGCGGAAGCCCGGCTGAAGGAGCTTCAGGCGCAAAACGAAATGGACGGCCCCGTGTTCAAAATTAGGAACGATCCCAGAGTCACCCGGATTGGGAGAATCATCCGAAGGACAAGCATTGATGAGCTTCCCCAGCTTTTCAACATCCTCCGCGGGGATATGTCCATCGTCGGCCCAAGGCCGCCCCTTCCCCGGGAGGTGGAACAGTACGGCCCCTATGAAATGCAGCGGCTGCTGGTAAAGCCCGG
>JAEVYX010000063.1 GCA_023392515.1 Bacillota bacterium
GCAAGCGGATGGTGGGGAATTTCAAGCCGCTGAACCAAACGGATATTGAGAATATATACAGGATGGCAAACAGGTAACAGAAAGAAGGAAGCTGTGCAGGCTTCCTTTTTTGTGCGCAAAATGTCGCAAAATATGTGTTTGAACAAGAAAATTATAGAAAAATATGTACTTTTGGTCTATTTTGTGATACGATTATGTCAGTATTTAAGTGACAATAGCAAATGAGGCTGGTCCTATGATCGTTGCACATAAACGCGAGGACGGCACAGAACAATCCCTTGAAGAGCATGCATTGAAAACCGCAGAGCTGGCCCGGAAGTTTGCCGCAGTCTTCGGCTGCGGCGAATTGGGCTATGCCGCCGGGATTTTACACGATCTTGGCAAACAATGCCCAGGCTTTCAAAAGCGTATTTTGGATAATGGTCCCAAGGTGGAACATTCCGCTGCGGGAGCGAAGGTATGCTTTGATTTAAAGCACAAACTGGGAACACTGCTTGCCTACTGCATTTCCGGTCATCATAGCGGCCTGCCCGATTGCGGTACCCAAGCCAGTACCATGGATGAAGGTACACTCATCGGAAAGATGAAGCGTCAGGAGAAAGATTCCTGGGACTATACGTCTTTCTTGAAGGAACTGGCTTTCACCCCGCCGGGGAAGCTCCCGTCCTTTTTGTCAACAGGCCGCGGCGGTTTTACCTGGTCCTTTTTTACCAGGATGCTTTATTCCTGCCTGGTGGATGCCGATTATCTGGATACGGAGCGGTTCATGCAGAACATCCCTTGTCGACCGGCCATGGGGGAAGAAATAACCGCACTTCATGGAAAGCTCCTTCAGCATATCAGACGGTTCTATCCCCCTCAGGGAAAAGTGAATGAAAAGCGTTGTGAAATTCTGGACGCCTGTTTTGAAAAAGCGTCTCTCCCCAAGGGACTATATACCCTGACTGTACCTACCGGAGGCGGCAAAACCATTGCTTCACTGGCTTTTGCCCTTGGACATGCCGCAGTGCATGAAATGTGCCGGGTGATTTACGCCATTCCATATACCAGTATTATCGAGCAAAACGCAAAGGTTTTTGCTGATATCCTGGGAAAGGAAAATGTACTGGAACATCATAGCAACGCTTGCTATGACGACGGGAAAGAAGAGATGTCTCCTGAGCGTTGGGCTACAGAAAACTGGGATGCGCCTCTCATCGTCACCACCAATGTACAGTTTTTTGAATCGCTGTTTGCCAACAAATCTTCCCGGTGCCGCAAGCTTCACAACATCGCCGGAAGTGTTCTAATCTTCGATGAGGCACAAATGATACCGATTCCCTACCTGATGCCCTGTGTATATGCCATGGCTGAACTGATACGCAATTACGGTTGTACTGTGCTTTTGATGAGCGCCACCCAGCCCGGCCTGCAGAAATTTCTCCCAGGAAACATGCCATCCCGCGAAATATGTGAAAACACAAACGAGCTTTTTTCATTTTTTCACCGGGTCCGCTTTGAACAGGCAGGCAAGCTCAAGCAGGAGGAATTAGCCCAAAGACTAGCCATGGAAGACCAAACGCTGTGCATTGTCAACACCCGAAAGCAAGCTCAGACGCTGTTTGAAGCGCTGCCGAAAGAAGGCGCATACCACCTTTCTACCCTGATGTACCCCGCCCACCGCAGGGCCGTGCTGGAGGAGATTCGCGCAAGGCTCAAGCACGAGCCGCCCCTGCCTTGCCGGGTTGTATCCACCAGCCTGGTGGAGGCGGGTGTCGATTTGGATTTTCCCACCGTGTACCGGGAGGAAGCTGGTTTAGATTCCCAAGTCCAGGCGGCCGGCCGCTGCAACCGTGAGGGAAAGCGTTCACCAGATAACAGCGTCGTGTACATATTTGAGGCAGCCGATGTAGAATCCACCAAGCGTCCGCAGGGCTTGAACCAACTGATCGAGGTGGCCAGAATCGCTGGGGAGTGCTATCCTGATACAGCCTCTCCAGAGGCCATTGAAGCTTATTTTCAAAACCTGTACTTCTTCAAGGGACCGGAGGAAATGGACAAAAAGGCCGTGATCCGATGCCTGGAGCAGGGGGACAGGCCTATCCAGCCCAGCTATCCCTTTGCCCAGCTGGCCAGGGATGTGCAGTTTATCAAAGAGGATACCCACGCCGTGCTGATTCCCCTGTGTGAGGAGGCAAAGCAGGCAGCAACAGAGCTGTTGCAGGGCAGACGCAGCCGTGAATTGATGCGCGTGGCGGGCCAATATGAAGTAAGCATCTACGAAAAGGATTTTATGGCCCTTTATAGTGCGGGGATGTTGGAATGTGCAAAAATATTCAGGGATGGCCGCTTGACAGACGATGGGGAAGCAGCCATCCTGACTGCTCTCGGCCAATATGGCGAAGATACAGGCTTGAAAGTGCCGGGCCTAGGCATTGGCCTATTCACATAGACATTTCAAATCTTTAAGCGTAAAGGAGGGATGAACCATGGGCTATGGCATCCGTGTAGAGGTGTGGGGAGATTATGCTTTGTTCAGCAGGCCGGAAATGAAGGTGGAACGCGTTACCTACGACATGATTACACCTTCCGCGGCCCGTGGGCTGATTGAAGCCATCTACTGGCATCCGGGGCTGCGCTGGCATATTGACCGCATACACGTTTGTAATCCTATCCGTTTCACCAACATAAGGCGCAACGAGGTCAAGTCGAAACTTTCGACATCCCAAGCACGTTCCGCCATGAACGGCGCTGCGGAGCCCATCTACCTCAATGCCTCGGAAGATATTCAGCAGCGAGCATCACTTGTGCTCAAGGATGTGCGTTATGTGATTGAGGCCCATTTTACCATGACGGATGCGGCAAAGGCGGAGGACAGCGTGGGCAAGTTTTCCGATATCATCCGACGGCGGCTGGAGAGGGGCCAGTTTTTTCACCAGCCTTGTTTTGGCTGCCGGGAATTCCCCGCCCACTTCCGCGCCTTTACGGAAGAGGCTGTCTCCGTAGATAAAGAGTTTTTGGATTCGCCCGAAAAGGATCTTGGCTACATGCTCTACGACATGGACTATACCGACCAGGAGGATATTCGGCCCATGTTCTTTCGGGCGGTTTTGAAAAAGGGCATACTGGACCTTTCTGACTGTGGGGTGGTGTCATGATCCTGCAGGCCCTGTTAAGCTACTACGAAGCGCTGGCTGCGCGCGGCGAAATTTCACAGCCTGGCTACAGCCTAGCAAAAGTATCCTACGCGTTGCGCATTGGCTGGGACGGAAATTTGCTGGGGCTTGTCCCCATGAAAAGGTCAGAAACCCGCGGCAAGAAAGAAGTGGAGGTTCCCCGCGAGATGGAGGTGCCGGAGCAGGCGCTGCGGGGCAACCCTATCTTTTCCAACTTCCTGTGCGACCATGGTGGGTATTTTTTGGGCATCGACGACAAGGGCAAACCGGAAAGAACGCTGCAATGCTTTGCGGCGGCGCGGGAGCTGCACCAAACCGTCCTGGCGGAGGTAACCGCTCCGGCAGCCAAGGCGGTTTTGAGATTTTTTATGCAATGGCAGCCGGATGGGGCGGCTGGCCATCCGAAGCTCCAGCCATATATGGAAGATATTTTGGCTGGCGCCAACCTTGTATTTTCACTGCCTAACGCATCCTTTGCCCACGATGACCCCGAAGTTAAGGAAGCCTGGGAACGGTACAAAAACGTCCAGGAGGCCGGGGTAAGGATGCAATGTCTTGTTACCGGGAAAAAGGACCAGCCCATCGCCATCCTCCATGGGAAGATCAAGGGTGTAAAGGATGCCCAGCCCGCAGGGGCTTCGCTTGTATCCTTTAATGCCAGAGCATATGAATCCTATGGCCGTGATGAGGGGCAGGGCCTGAATGCGCCGGTGAGCGAGTATGCCGCTTTTGCCTATGTGACGGTGCTAAACCGCTTGATTGCAGATACAGGGCACAGGCAACTGCTTGGTGACGCAACGGTGGTTTATTGGGCAGATGATGGCGATCCGAAGTATCAGGACGCGGTGGCTGCCGGCCTGGCCACTGGGGAAGATCAGGCTCAGCTTAATGATATCATGGAGAAAATGGCTAAAGGTCATATGGCTGATATGGATGGCCTACGCTGGGACATGCCTTTTTATGTGCTGGCACTTTCGCCGAATGCAGCGCGTGTATCAATCCGCTTCTTTTGGAGGTCGTCCTTTGGCGAGGTTATGGATAACATGCGTGCCCATTACCGGCGATTGGAAATCATCAAACTATCTTTTGAAAAGCGGGAATACCTGACGCCCTACTGGCTTTTGAAAGAAACCGTATCGCCTTTGTCCCAGAATCAAGATGCATCGCCCCTGCTTACCGGATCGGTGATACGTTCCATCTTTATGGGCACACCCTATCCTGCGGCATTTCTACAAAGCGTGATCAACCGTATTCGGGCGGAGCGGAAGGTTTCCCGTGGCAAGGCTGCCATTGTAAAAGCCTGGCTTATGCACCATGGACAAGCAAACGATTCATACAAGGAGGTGCTCACCGTGTCCCTTAACAATCAAAGTACGAACAGGGCTTATGTGCTGGGCCGGCTCTTCGCAGTGCTGGAAAAGACTCAGGAGGAAGCCAATCCCGGCATAAACGCAACCATCAAAGACCGTTACTTCGCCTCCGCCTGCGCTGCGCCCGGTACCGTTTTCCCTATTCTTTTGCGGTTGTCCAATCATCACATTGCAAAAGCAGAGTATGGAAAAAAGCTGTCCAGGGAAATTGGTGAACTTATGGATAAGCTTCAGGTGGAAGCCAATCCCTTCCCCGCGCAGCTCTCCCTGGAAGACCAAGGAATTTTTGTTCTTGGATACTATCATCAGGTGCAAGCCCGCTACCAAAAGAAAGCCCCAGCAGCCGGCGGACAAGCCGGTGACATTATGGACGCAGAAATCATCGATACGAAGGAGGAAGCATAACATGGCGGACCATCAAAACGTAATCAAGAACAGGTATGAATTTGTGATTTTCTTCGACGTAGAGAACGGCAATCCCAACGGTGACCCGGATGCGGGTAACATGCCCCGTATCGACCCGGAAACAGGCTATGGCCTGGTGACGGATGTATGCTTAAAGCGCAAGATCCGCAATTATGTGGAAACTGTTAAGGAAGACGCTCCTGGATATCGCATTTATATCAAGGATGATGTTCCGCTCAATCGCAGCGACGCAGAAGCCTATACTTATCTGAAGGTGGATGAAAAGGACGTCAAGAAGGCAAAGAAGGACAATCCCAACCTGGACGAGCAGGTGCGGGATTTCATGTGTAAAAACTTCTTTGATATCCGCACCTTCGGCGCAGTAATGACCACTTTTGTGAAGGCTGCGCTAAACTGCGGCCAGGTGCGCGGTCCGGTACAGTTGGGATTTGCCAGGAGCATAGATCCCATTGTGCAGCAGGAAGTGACCATTACCCGCGTGGCTATTACTACCGAGGCCGATGCTGAAAAGAAGGGTACGGAAATGGGCCGCAAGCACATCGTTCCCTATGGTTTGTATCGGGCGGAGGGATACGTATCTGCCAACCTGGCCCGCAAGTTCACCGGCTTTTCCGACGCTGACCTGGCGCTTTTGTGGGAGGCCATTCTTAACATGTTCGAGCATGACCATTCCGCTGCCAGGGGCAAGATGGCTGTTCGGGAGCTGATCATCTTCCGCCATGACAGCGAATTGGGCAATGCTCCCGCCCACAAGCTATTCGATTTGGTAAAGGCAGAGCGCAGGAATCCCGATGCCATAGCCAGGTCATATGCCGATTATGATATCACCGTTTGCAATCCTCCTGAGGGCGTGGCTCTCATCCGAAAGAACTGATATGGATGAGGAGGATTACCTCCCCCTATCTGGAATTCAGCGCTTTTGCTTTTGCCGCAGGCAATGGGCGCTTGTTCATATCGAGCAGCAGTGGGAGGAAAACATATATACAGTGGAAGGCAACATCCTGCATGAGCGCGCCCATAACCAAGCGTTTTCTG
>JAEVYX010000071.1 GCA_023392515.1 Bacillota bacterium
CAGCCCGGGGCGGCTCACAAGGCGGTGCCTTGACGCTAGCCTGCGCAGCCCTGGCGAATATCCAAGCTGCCGCGCCCGTCTATCCCTTCTTATCCGATTACAAAAGGGTATGGGAGATGGATCTGGCAGAGGACGCTTATGTGGAACTGAAGCATTATTTCCGCAAGTTTGACCCTACTCATGCCCATGAGGAAGAGATTTTCACCAAGTTGGGCTATATTGATATCCAGAACCTGGCGCCTCGGATCCGGGGAAAGATTCACTTGCATACAGCACTGATGGACAAGATCTGCCCGCCTTCCAGCCAGTTTGCCTGCTATAATAAAATCACCGCGCCCAAGGAAGTAACCTTCTATCCCGACTTCGGCCATGAGGGTCTACCCGGCCAGGATGATGCAACCCTCCAGTGGTTCGTGAAAGAGTTGCAGAAGTAACGCTGGGGGGCACCGCCCCCCCCAGACCCCTTGCTCAAGGGATTTCATCCCTTGAGAATCCCTATACAAGGGTAATTGTTTAAGTCATTTATCTAGGTTTTCATTTACACAAAGCATATGCCATGCACGACATTATCTAAATTACATTCCCTTTGCCGCGCATGCGCGGTAAACAAGGGATTCTTAAGGGATGAAATCCCTTAAGCGGGGGGGAGGGGGGCAGCGCCCCCCTCAGACAGCTCCTCAAGCAAAAATTTTCGGAATGTCTGCGCCTTGTCCGGCCAGCGTCCGGCAAAGAACCAAGCCATAGGCTCCGTAGGCAGGGAAAGTGTAAGGGAAAGAAGCGGTGCACTTTGCGGCCCTTCCGTAAGGGTCAGGCGGCAATCACCCTTGTTGGGGTTTATGAGGCAAGCGTGATCTGGAAGCTGGGCCGGCAGCGCGTCCTGCGAAAAATCCCCGCCCAGGGATTGCATCAAATATCCATAAACGGCCTCGGCCCGGTCCGGCCAGCGGCGGGAAAACAGGTCCGCCTCCTCCCAGGTTTGCAAAGCCGCTGTCAAATCCATAAGCGGCAGGTCCTTTTCCATCAATTGCAGATGAAGCGCAAACAAGCCATCCTCCCTGCGGGAAAAGCTTGCGGGCATCTGTTTTTCCCGTTGGAACCGGATCCGCCAGCCAGCCGCCGGCGTGCGAATTCGCTGTGCAAGGCTATAGGGCAGGCGGTTGGCAAACAGCGACAGCGTATCCCGGCCCGCTCCCGTCAGGGCATACAGCGTACCCAGCACATGGGGCTTATTGGACAGCTGCCCTCCCTGCAAAAGCTCTCCCAAGGCCAATTGCAGCGTTATATAATCCATCAAGTCGTTTTCCACAAAAAACTGCAAAAGCTGCAAGCTGGTGGCGGGGCCAAGCTGCTCCACCGCCAGCAATAGCAAAAGCTTGTTTTCTACATCAGAAACTTTTCGGGCTTGCATCCGGGCCCTCCTTTCGAGCGATTGTATATATCTGTATGTGCAGTCAAGTGTTTTTGATATTACAGGAAAAACCCCCCAAACGGATCGTTTGAGGGGATTGCATCAAAATCATACAATGCCTGCCAGGGCAGGCTGTGCGCACCCGTTTCAGGCTACAAAAGGCTGGATTTCGGCCATCAGGTCGTCACAGTCATCGGTGTAGACTTCCAGGGTGATGGGTTTGCTCAGATCCAGGCTGAAGATACCCAGAATGGATTTGGCGTCCACCACATGGCGGCCGGCACGCAGGTCCATGTCATACGGGTAACGGTTGACCAAGTTAACAAACGTCTTAACGTTTTCAGCCAGGCTGAGGCGAATGTTGACGGACTTCATCAATGAAGCACCCCCTTTATTTGGTACTATTACATTATACAAGGTTTCCATAAAAAATGCAAGGCACTTTGCATTCATCCATAAAAAAAGTTCGCTTCCCATAACGAAAAAAGGAGAAAAATGCGTTCTGATGAAGCCTTATCTGGATAATTTCATTCGTCTGACCACCATATCAGGTTCCACATTCTCCCAGAAGCCCATTTCTGGCATCAGAGCAAAGTTCTTAGCATCTTCTATCCGCCTGACAGGAATGCCATACGCTTTGAAAAGTTTGTCCTCTGTCAGCACTTCTTCTATAGGCCCCGCAGCAATCAGCCGGCCTTCGGACAATAGAAGCGCCTCGTCAGCAAAATGAGCCGCCAGGTTTAAATCGTGCAATACGCAGGCCACAGTCATCTGCTGCTCTTTGGCCAGGCGGGACAATAGCTGCATCACTGCCACCTGATGGCCGATATCCAGGCTGGAAACAGGCTCATCCAGTAAAAGAACAGGGGTATGCTGGCACAAAGCCCGGGCAATGGCGGCCCGCTGGAGTTCGCCCCCCGACAGCGTCGCAGCCGGCCGGTCATAAAGGGACGCGATTCCCGTTTGCGCCATAGCCTCCTGAGCCAGCCGCCGCTCCGCAGGACCTTCCAGTGAAAAATGGGGCAGGTGCGGGGTACGGCCCAGCAAAACAAGATCCATAACCGTCATATCCAGCAAAGCTTCCGTTCTTTGGGGGACCAGGGCAATATGGCGCGCCCGCTGCCGCGAAGACAGCTTTAAGACATCCTTTCCTGAAAGGAAGACGGTTCCGCTTTGCGCCGGGATCAACCCTGCCATAAGGCGCAAAAGCGTAGTCTTTCCCGAGCCATTAGGGCCCAGGATAACCGTCAGCCTGCCCGGCGAAAACCCGGCGCTCACATCCGCAAGCGCGGGCTTTCCCGGCACAAAGGCATAGGATACCTGGGACAGGGTAAGGGTTTCAGGCGCTGCCATAGGGCCTCCTCATGGATGCGTGGTTTTTCTGCATTATACCATCATCCGCCTGATTTTACTACGGAAGTGCCCGGTATTCCCTTAAGCAGGAGGCATATTCCGCCTCCAACTGTTCCTTCTGAGCAGGATTTGCCTGAGTCATTTGTGCCATCAATTGGGACAGCCGCATTTGCAGAATTGATTTTGACAGCGGCTCCCCGGCCTCCTGACTTTGCCGATAGGATGAGAACGTGCCTTCGTACGTTTCCAACCGCCCATTTTGCACAAAGAGCAGCCGGTCAGCCACCGCTTCTGTAAAGGCCTGATCATGGGAGACAAAAAGCACCGTGCCCTCATATTCCTTCAGCATGCTTTCCAATACCGACAGGGACAGAATATCCAGGTAATTGGTGGGTTCATCCAGCAAAAGCACGTTGGCCTGGCTAACAAAAAGCTGAGCAAACGCAAGCTTCACCCTTTCCCCGCCGGACAGGACTCCGGCAGGCTTTTGAAGGGATTCCCGAGAGAACAATAACCGGCTTAGGATGGTGCGTACCACCGTTTCACGCTGCACGCTGTGAAGGAGCGCGTTTTGCAGCACGGTTTTCTCCATATCCAGGGTTTCAAACTCCTGACGAAATACGCCCAGAGCGGCCTTGGGCGTTATTTGAACACCCGCAGCCCGGTTTTGAATCAAGCTCAGGAGGGTTGTTTTTCCGGCCCCGTTGGGCCCCATCAGCGCTGTTTTGCTGCCCAGCGGCAGTTGAAAGGATGCGTCGGTAAAAAGCGGGTGGTCATACCCGAAGGCAATATGCTCACCTCTTATGACGATCCGGGTTTGCGGCGGATCGGTAAGAAAGAAATCAAGATGGATGGATGTCTCCTCCCGGGGGCGGTCCACTTTTTCCATTTTATCCAGCCGGGTTTGAATCGCGTTCCGGCTGCTGTCCAGCTTTTTCTTGGCCGTGCCGCCCGCCCGCTTATGAAGCCTTGCTTCACTGTTGCCCATACGCCGGGGCGCATCCCGCACAGCGGCAGCTTTCTGCTTAAGCCCTTGCAGCGTCTGCTCCAACTGTTCCTTTTTCCGGGTATACCTTTCGTAATCCCTGACCTGCTGGGATTTCTCCGTTTCCTTGATTTGAAGGTAATCCGCATAGTTGCCGGGATAGACGGTGATGGTCTCCTCCTGCAAAAGCCAAATATGATTGCAGTGGCCGTTTAAAAGCTCCCGGTCATGGCTGACCAGCACGAAGGTATCGCACTGCCGAAGCTTTTTTTGAAGCAATGCCCGGCCTTCCGCATCCAGGTTGGCGGTGGGCTCATCGCATAGAAGCAGCTTAATTCTGGACAAATCCGCTTCGCTCAGCCTCAGGCGCGTCTGCTCTCCGCCGCTTCGCTCCGCGCGGCCCGCAGGCTCCGTCACATGGAATTCCTTCAATGCCTGGCGGCTGCCCCCATCCTGGGCGGCACCGAATTGGTGCACCAGATGAAGGGGTACAAACCTTTCCACATGGCCTTTATCCGGCTCGGTTTCGCCGCTCAAAATGGACAGCAGCGTAGATTTGCCTACGCCGTTTTGTCCAATAAGACCAATGCGGTCGCCCTGATAGATTTTAAGAATGGGGATGGAAAACAGCCGCCGCTGCCCGATATGCTTTTCCAGCTGCGTCGCTTCCAGATAACAAAATGACATCAAAAAACCTCCCGTCGCATAGCGCACCGGAAGGCACAGGCGTAAAAAAGCCCAACAAAAAAAGGGCGGCAGCCTGCGCATATTCCGATGCAAAACAAAGCTCTACATCATTTAGAGCTTTCGGCTGTTTTGCGTTCGGTTACTTGCGCATGCCTGAAAACCTTACCCTTTCTTCACGTGATACTTTTATTGTAGGAGATGCGCCCCATTTTGTCAAGGTCAGGTTCCTATGCTATAATAGGGACAAGATTTTCCATGAAATGAGGCGTGCCTGTGGAGCGGCTGGAGGCCACGGTGGCGGAAACCACCTACCGCAATGAGGACAATGGGTATACCGTATTGCAGGTGCGCACCGGCCGGGAGCGGGTAACGGTGGTGGGTTCGCTGCCGGAACTGGCCTCCGGGGAGCAAATCGTACTGGATGGAACCTGGACGGAGCATCCCCAATATGGCAGGCAATGGAAGGCGACAGGCTGCGAAATCGTCAAGCCCACAACCCTTTTGGGCATTGAACGGTATCTGGGTTCCGGACTTATCAAGGGTGTAGGCCCTGCTACAGCCAAACTCCTGGTAGCCCATTTCGGCAAGGATGTTCTGGATATCCTGAGCGAGCATCCCGAAAGACTTTCAGAAGTTCCAAAGATGGGCAAAAAGCGGGGAGATATGATCGCCCAAAGCTACCGGGATCAAATGCATGCCAGGCAAGCCATGGTATTTCTACAAAGCTATGGGGTGAGTGCGCCCCTGGCGGTAAAGATCAGCCGCCTGTATGGCGACCAGGCTCAAATCCTCATCCGGGAAAACCCCTACCGCCTGGTGGATGAAGTGGAAGGAGTCGGATTTCTGACCGCTGACCGCATCGCCCTGTCCATGGGCCTTTCGGCGGATTCCGAATACCGCGTCCGCTCCTGCTTGAAATACACCTTGCAGGAAGCTGCCAGCAATGGCGGACATGTTTACTTGCCCAGAAGCGAGCTGATAAGCCGTACGGTAAAGCTCTTGCATGTGGAAGACGTGCTGGTGGAAAGCGCGCTGCAGGAACTGCTTCTTAAAAGGGATATGATCATGGGTGAGACGGAAGGCGAGGATGCGGCTATTTACCTGCCCTTGTATCATAACGCGGAGCGGGAAGTGGCAAGACGAATTCATGAATTGATGGCGGCCTTTCCCTACCAAAAAAGCAGGGATGCCGAGAAGTCCATAGAAAAATTCGAGCGGGAAAAGGGCGTACGCTTCAGCGCCCAGCAGCGCAAGGCTGTTCAGGCCGCGGTAGAGGAAGGGGTCATGGTCATCACAGGCGGCCCCGGCACAGGCAAAACCACCATCATCAACTGCATCATCCGCCTTTTGTCTGCCGGGGACGAGGTTCTTCTTTGCGCGCCCTCAGGCCGGGCAGCCAAACGCATGACCGAGGCAACCGGGGTGGAGGCAAAAACCATCCACCGCCTGCTAGAATATGGCGGAGATGAGGACAGCTTTGCCAGAAGCCAGGATAACCCCTTGGAGGCAGGCTGCATTATTGTGGATGAGATGTCCATGGTGGATATACTTCTCATGCGGAACCTGCTTCGGGCCATTGAGCCGGGAACAAGGCTTATCCTGGTGGGTGATGCAGATCAACTGCCCCCCGTAGGCCCTGGAAATGTGCTGGCGGATATCCTGCAAAGCGAAACGGTGCCCAGTGTCCGCCTGACGGAAATCTTTCGTCAGGATGAGCACAGCATGATTGTGTTAAGCGCTCACCGGGTAAATGCGGGAGAAATGCCCCTGTGCAATGAGCGGGACGGGGATGTTTTTTTCGAAAGAAAACCGGCGGTGGCCGACGCGGCGGCCAGTATTGTGGCCCTTTGCGCCAAGCGGCTGCCCGGCTTTCTGGGAATAACCGAGGACCAGCGGCTTTATGAGGCGGTACGGCAAATCCAGGTATTGTCCCCCACCAAAAAGGGGGATTGCGGCGTATGGGCGCTGAATCGGCTCTTGCAGGAGGCTTTCAATCCGCCCGCCATGGGCAGGCCTTCCCTCACCTTTGGGGAAACCTTGTTCCGCGTTGGAGACAAGGTGATCCATACGAAAAACGATTATCAAATCGAATGGCGGCGCAAAACCGGCGCAGTGTGGGAGGAAGGCACCGGCGTATTCAATGGCGATGTAGGCTTTATTGAGGCCATTGACCCGGAGGACCGCACGTTAACCGTCCGCTTTGATGACGACCGCGTGGTGGATTATGAAGAGCAGCAGCGGGAGGCGCTGGAGTTGGCCTACTGCCTGTCGGTTCATAAAAGCCAGGGCAGCGAATTTCCTGTGGTGGTGCTTCCGGTGGTGGGCGGCCCGCCCATGCTGATGACAAGAAACCTGTTCTACACCGCTATAACCCGGGCCAGGCGCCTGGTAGTGCTAGTGGGCCGGGAAGATGTGATTGCCGCCATGGTTCGCAACAACCATATTGCCAAGCGGTATACCACCCTGTGCAGCCGTTTGAAGGAGATGACGGGATGGATCTCCTGAATCTGCTTTTTCCCAAGCAGGCCCGGTGCTATTGCTGCCGGGAGCCGCGCCTTGACATAATGGGGGATAACCTGTGTCTCCGCTGCCGCACTGCATTGGATAAGCTTGGCAGCCGGGAGATTCTGTTTTCCGCGGAAGGCGTGGAACATGTGTATGCGCCTTTTCCTTACACAGGGGAGGTGCGGGAACTGGTGCACTGCCTGAAATACACCTGTGTCCGGGATGTGGCGGTTCTGCTGGGCGCAAGGATGGCTGCCTGCCTTCCCCCGGATGTCCGGTATGACGGCCTGGTACCCGTGCCCCTGCACAAAAAGCGGCTGCGGGAACGGGGGTTCAACCAGGCTGCATTGCTATGCGAAGAAATTTCAAAGGCGAGGGGGATCCCCATCCTGCCGGCCCTTGCCAGGGTGCGCGATACACCTCATCAAACCAAACTGCACAAGTCCCGGCGGCTTGAAAATGCATGGGAAGCCTTTCATCCTTTAAGTAACGTCTCCGGGCTCCGGCTTCTGTTGGTGGACGATGTATGCACCACCGGCAGCACCGCAACCGCCTGCGTCCTGGCATTAAAAAAGGCCGGCGCGGAATGCATAGGCCTGTGCGTGGCTGCAGTAACGTTGAAGGACGGGAAGGACGTTCAGGGGACGCTGTCCCCCGAAACCCCTGCCTAAGGGATTTCATCCCTTAGGAATTCCTGTATAAGGGATAAGAAAAAGGGGTATACCCCAAGCCGTTTGCATTACAAAGGGGCGGGGGATGTGCGCATGGCAAGCATGCAGGCGCCGTCCACCGCAGCCCCGGGGGTCAGCACCACAGAAATTTGCGGATAGGACGCATGCAGATGCGCAAGCAGCGCATCCCGGACAAGCTCATTGTGCTCCAATACGCCGCCCGAGAAGGCCAGCCGGCCATTGTCCAGCGGCATGCGGCGAATAACACTGTCGCACAGTTGAAAAAGTTCCAAAGCGGCTTTTTGGCAAAGGTCTACGGCCAAAGGGTCGCCTTTTTTTGCGTATTCTGCCACCAAGGGTGCGGCTCCCCCCACCTGGGGCTTTGAAAACCTATGATGCATGAGGGCCACAAAGTCTTCCGGGCCATTCAGCGAGAAGTAGGAAAGCAGCGCGGGCAGCATGCCCGTTTGAAGGTCACGGCCTTCCAAAGACCTGAGCGTGCGGCAAACGGCCTGCCAGCCAATCCAGCAGGCGGAGCCTTCATCCCCCAGCATATAGCCCAAGCCGCCCGCCCGGATCAGAATCCCATCCTCGCTCCTGGCCAATGCCAGGGAGCCAGTACCTCCAATAAGGCAATAGCCGCTGTAGGCCTTCAGCCCTCCCACAAGGAGGATTTCCCCATCGTTACACAAGTACACCGGGCAGCTTTCCCCCAACAGCTTGTGAAAGAAAGCCTGCATCAACGCCCGCTCGGCGGGACGGTTCAGCCCCGCGGAGCCCAGGCAGCCGCCGCGCAGCGCGGACAGGGGAATTTGGGCCTCATCACAGCCGGTTGTGATCAGCGTACGCAGATTTGAAAACACCGTTTCCTCCGGCACGGAAAACAAGTTTGTGCTGCCGCCGGACACCTGGCTGAGCGCAGTGCCCTCTTCATTGACAATCCGGATGCGCGCACTGGTTCCGCCCCCGTCAACGCCGAAGTAACAAGTCATGCTCCATCTCTCCCAGCCATTGCTCGCAGGTCATCAGCATCCGGGGCAGGTGGTAAAATCCCTTCCATTTGCCGCCTTTCAGCCCAAAGGCAGGTTCACCCTCCCTTGTAAGATAGCCGTACCATTCACCGTATTCCTTGTCGGAGAATTGTGAAAAGGAGTATTCATGAAGGCGCAGAAACCAATCCAGATGTTCCTTTTTCCCTAACAGCTTATAAGCCAGCAAAAAGGCGCACAACGCTTCGGCATGAACCCACCACAGCTTCATGTTGGACTCCAGCTTTTCTGTAGGCCGGTTTTCATAATCCATATAGTAGAAAATCCCGCCGTACTTCTGGTCCCAGCCCCGTTCCACACACCAAAGCATAACCTCTGCGGCTTCTTCTACAATATCCTGCCGGCCCATGCCGTTGGCCACATCCATCATAAACCACAATACTTCCAGCGCGTGGCCGGGGTTTAAAAGGCGGCCTTCCATCACATCAAAAAGGTGACCCCCGTCGGGAAGCACCCGCTCAAACATCATTTTTCGCTCATGGTCGATATGCCGGCGGCGGATGATATCCAAATTCTGCGTAATAATAGGGGCCAATTCACCCTCCGGCAAAACCCCGCTCAATTCCCTTGCCATCATCATCTGGATCATGGGGAGGGCCATGGCGCACAAGTTCCTTGCCCCGGGAAGCTGCTTGGTCCATACGCCCTTGGGATTGTCCTTGCGCACCTGAATGCGACGGTATAGGGAAAGAGCCTCTTCCTTTGCCCTTTCTTCACCTGTTACTTTATAGTACTCGGAAAAAGCGGTACACATAAAGCAATCGGAAAAGATGTTGTATGGGGCTACCAGGGGCTTTCCTGTGCGGTCCATAGAGAAATAGAAATCGCCGTTTTCCGCCCGGCCATGCTTGCGCATAAAATCAAGGCCAAGCTGGGCCGCCTTCAGCCATTCGGGACGGGTGCCATAGACGGAGCAGAGCTTTAAGAACATAAAGATCTCCCGCCCCTGCATCCAGGCAAACTTATCGGTGTCAAATACCGTGCCATCCCTGTCCAGGCAGGCGAAATAACCGCCGCGCTCGGTGTCCAGGGAATGGTTGAGCCAGAAGGGAATCACGCTTTGAAAAAGCTCGTCCTTATATTGGGCGCGCAGGGATTGAATTTGACTAAGTTCCATGGTAGGGCCTCCCGTTATTTGATAGCGCCGGCTGTCATGCCCTTGATAAAATACTTGGACATGGACAGGTACAAGATGAGCATCGGCACAATGGCCACACACAAGCCGGTAAACAATAAATCCCACTTGGTGGCGTGCTGGCCGATAAAACTGCTGAGCCCGATGGATAAGGTTTTGTATTGATTGCTCTGCAAAAATGCCAAGGGGAAGAAAAAGTCGTTCCAGATAGGCACTGCATTATATATCGTGACAAGTGCAATGGATGGTGCGGCTATGGGCATTACAATCTGCCAATAGATGCGCAAGTCACTGCAGCCGTCAATCCGTGCGGCCTGCTCCAACGCCGATGGAATGGTACGCATGAAGCCTGCCAGGATGAACACCGTAGAAGGAATTCCCATGGCGATAAAAATCAGGATCACGGACAAGGGATGATCCACCAGCCCCAGGCCCTTGATAATCAGGAACAAGGGGATGATGGCTGCCTTGAGAGGCAACATGATGCCGCTTAAGAACAGCATGTAAACAAATGTGCTGCCCTTGAAGGTGTACCGGGCCACCCCATAGGAAGCCATGGAACCAAACAGCACCACGAATACCATAGCAATCAGCGTATAAAGAAGACTGTTGCCAAAATACCGCCCAAAGCCCTTATCCACCCAAATGGTGACATAGTTGGTAAAGGAAAAACTATCGGGCAGGGAAAAAGGCGTTTGCATAATGGAACGTGTGTTTTTGAACGAGGACATAATCATGTTGAACAAGGGGTAAAAAACCATAAGCACATACCCTGCCATCAACAATTGGCAGAAGACAAGGAATACTTTCTTGCCTGTAGACGCGGTTCTGAAGCGGAAATCCGTGGTCATAGTTCCACCTCCTTGGACCGGGTGAGCGCGATAGAGCCCAGAGAGATAAAGAAGGTCATGCAATAGATCACAACGGCTATCGCCGACCCGATACCAATTTCAGGGGCGCCGGAATCCACCGAGCCAAAGGCAGTACGGTAAAACAGCGTGCCGATGGTATCTGTAGCATAATTAGGCGCACCGTCCAGGCCCGCCATGGTATAGACTTGTTCAAACACGTTCAGGCTGCCGATAATGGTAAGTACGGTGATCGTCGTAATAGCGGGAATGATCAGCGGAAGAATAATCTTAAAAAACAGGCGTCCTTCGCCGGTTCCGTCCAGTGTGGCCGCCTCAATACAATCTTGGGGTACATTGTCAATGGCGGTCATGAACACCAGGGATGGGAAACCGACCCAGCGCCAGATATTTACAAGGATTATGGAATAAGTAGCAATGGATTCTTCACCAAGCCAGGCCCGTTTTAAATCGCTGCGGCCGATGAGGGCGAAGAAAGCGTTCAGCATGCCGTTGGGCCTCAAATACAGGCCCCACAAAAAACCTACGGCTATAATGGAGAACAGCACGGGAATAAAAAGCACACGGCGGTAAAATTGGCTCCCGGCAATATTGCGGCTCAAAAGATACCCAAAGAAAAGCCCTGTGCAGTTTTGCAAAAGCATGGTGATGATAAACCACTTGGCATTGTTGCCAAGCGCATTCAAAAAGCGCTGCTGGTACGGAAACCCAGAAAACAAAGAACGGAAGTTGCCAATGCCGATAAAATCCCCCCGGATCAATTGATTCCAGGAGAACATGCTGTTGAATAAGGACAAAAACAGCGGAAGCAGTATGAAAATAATTACAATACTCAATCCAGGCAATATAAAAAACGTAAGCCACCCGGCCTTTTTCCAGTCGAAGGGTTTTTTCATGACCGCACCTCCGGGAAAGATTGCGTATAACGATTCTACAGGCATGCCCCTCCGGGGAAAGCAGAATGCATAGTGGGGATTCCCAGATCAGCAGCCGCCTTTGGGGATATGTTATGAGGAAACCGGCAGGGCCGGTTTCCTCATAACAAAACACTAAGAAAGTATTATTGGAAGGGAGTGTAGTAGGTGGCAATACCTTCTTGAACCTGCTTGCATACTTCCTCTACGGTGAGGGTATCAGCCATCAAGCCCTGAGCCGCCGCCTGGAACAGGGACGAACCGGTGGGCTGCTGATAGCGGAAGCCAACCAGGAAGATGTAGGGGGTGCTGTTCTTTTGCAGCTCAAGCACCTTGGCAATGAAGGGATTGGCGGATACATCCACGCCGGGCACGGAGGAAACCATGGACAGATCATTCACAATCGCCTCGCCAAAGGCGGGGGAAGCTAGGAATTTCAGGAATTTCACAGCGGCATCCTGCTTCTTGCTGGCAGAGTTGATGGAGAAGTTCATATCCGCATACACGGATACATAAGCGGGGTCTTCCGCCGTGGCGCCGGGAACGGCAAAAATGTCGAACTTCAAGTCCGGGTTCTGGGCGGCAAAGGTGCCTGCCTCATAGGAGCCGCCGACGAAGTGTGCGCTCATCTCGTTGATGAAGCTGGCCTGCATGTCGGTGTAGGCAACGCCGGTGAACATATCGGGCATATAAGGAGCCAGTTCCTTGATTTTGGCCACTGCGTTTACGAAGATGGGATCGGTGAAGGTCACTTCGCCTTTGACTACCTTGTCAAAGAAATCGTTTCCGCCGTAGAAGGAGGGGCCTACGCCGCCAAACAGGAACTCGCAGCACCAGCCTTCTTTGGTACCATTGGCCAGGGGATCGTATCCAGCGGCCTTGGTGGCTTCCAGGTTGGCAATGAATTCGTCCCAGGTCTTGGGCACGGTCAAGCCAAGCTTTTCATAAATCGCCGTATTATAGTAGCAAAGCATGGTCTGGCTGACTGCGGGCACGCCGTATACTTTGCCGTCGGTGATGGAGGTGGCGCCTTTCAATTTCTGGGCGTCAAAGTCCTTTAGTTCGGGGATCAGGTCGTCCAGCGCCAGCATATAACCGGAATCGGCAAATGTCTGCAACCCGCCGTACGCGCGGCTCATGTAAACATCGGGGCCGCTGGCACCCGCCAGGGAAGAAGCCAGGATCGTGTTGTAATCCGTGTTCTTGATGGTGGTCTGCACAACCTTGATGTCTGGGTTTTGCGTTTCAAACTCGGCAATCATCTTGTCGTAAAACGCCGCATCCTCCGTGCGCCAGCTCCAGAACTGGAGTTCCACCGGTTCTGCCAAAGCGGAAGAAGCGGGTACAACAGCCAGCATAGCGAGCATGGCAAGTACCAGGGAAACCACAACGAGTCTCTTCATTGCATGTGTCGCCCCTTTCAAATTGTATGAACGATTAGGTTCATTGGTACTGCAAGGATAGCAAACTGTGATATGGAAGTCAATACATTTGCGAAAATAATGTATTTTTTTTCGAACTTTTTGTGATTAGCTCGCTTTCTTCTCCTTTTGTACTGTCCGGCAAAATGAGCGAAAAAATCGCACGCTTTTCCTTGTTCACCCACGAATACTGTGAAAATTTATCAAAAAATGCATTATTAAATGCGCGTATAATTCAATTCGTGCTACGATTTTCATTTGTTTCACGGGAAACAAATCCCGAAAAGGTTCGAAACTAGTTACATATAATTTCTACGTATGGAAAAACACCACGGACAGGTATTGTAATTTTTTTCGTTCTTGTGTACAATAAGGGAAACCTCCCGAATATGTAGCGCAAAGGCGCGTGAAAGCAATGGAGGGCCGTTATGGAAAACTGCGTCGTCAGGCTCAGCCAGATGCTGAGGCAGTTATCGCCTGCCGAAAGCCGGGTAGCGCAATACTTTATCGATAACACCGCGGAGATTGTCGGAAGGCCCATTGAGCAGGTGGCCGATGCCTGTGCCACCAGCAAAACCACAGTGGTCCGCGTCTGCAAGCAATTGGGGTATCAAGGATATAAAGCTTTTTGCGCAGCCTTGTCCGCAGACCTGGCCACCGGCGGACAGGACCGCTTGTCTTACGCCGATGTACGGCCAGGGGATGATCTGGACACCATACTCCGCACCGTCTCCCAGCATAACAGGGCCGCCATCGACGACACGGCCCGCATTTTGCCCAAGGAGGAGGTCCGCCGGGCGGTAGAAGCCATTATCAAAGCCCCTCGGGTGGACTTTTACGGGGTAGGCGCCTCCGGCGTGGTAGCCCTGGATGCACAGCAAAAATTTTTCAGGGTAGGCAAGAGCAGCCAGACCGCCTTTGACCCCCACGTGCAGGCAGTGCTGGCTTCATGCCTTTCAAAAGGGGATGTCGCGGTCATATTCTCCTATTCCGGAGAAACGCTGGACACCTTGGACACCATGCAGTTTGCCAAGGATGCGGGGGCGACCATCATTTCCGTCACCCGCTACGGGTCCAACCGGCTCAGCCGGGCGGCGGATATCCCGCTGTACGTAGCCTCTTCGGAAATGCTTGTGCGTTCGTCGGCCATGTCCTCCCGAATCGCCATGATGCATGTGGTGGACATTTTATTTTCCGGCGCGGCAACCCAGGCCTACGAAGAGTACAAGCCTTATCTGGATAAGACCCATCTGGCAGGCCGCCAAAAGAGGCGCCTGCAGCGGGAAAGAAGAAAGTGAGCACACCATGGAGCACAAGCAGCAGGATTATTTGGCCGGGCTGAAAACAGAGCAGGTGAACCAGGCATCTCTGCAGTTGGATGAATTGGACGGCAGGGGCATTGCCCGGCTGATGAATATCATTGATGAGCAGGTGGCCCAGGCAGTTGCCCAGGCGGTTCCCCAAATCGGCGAAGCGATTGACGCCATTGCCCGGCGGATGGAATCGGGCGGACGGCTGTTTTATGTGGGCGCGGGAACCAGCGGACGGCTGGGCGTATTGGACGCATCGGAATGCCCGCCTACCTTTGGCGTCCCCAGCTATCTGGTGCAGGGGATTATTGCAGGCGGGGACACGGCATTACGATATGCCGTAGAAGGCGCAGAGGACAATCGGGAGGCCGGAAAAGGCGACCTTATGCAGCGGGGGCTGAATGAAAAGGACGCCGTAGTCGCCATCAGCGCCAGCGGCTTTGCTGCCTACTGTCAGGGTGCGCTGCAGTATGCCCGGGAGGTGGGGGCGCTGCCCATTTCCCTGTGCTGCAACCAGGGAGCGGCTCTTTCAGAGGAGGCGCAAATCGCCATCGAAATGCCGACCGGCCCGGAAGTGCTTTCGGGCTCCACAAGGCTTAAAGCCGGAACGGCTACCAAAATGGCATTGAATATGCTGACCACAGGGACAATGGTCCTATTGGGCAAGACATATGGCAACCTGATGGTAGACCTTTGCTCCACCAACGCAAAATTGAAAGACCGGTCCATCCGCATTGTCATGCACGCATTGCAATTGCCGCGGGAGCAGGCCGAAGCAGCTTTGGGAAACGCCAAGGGGAGCATCAAGGCCGCCATTGTCATGCACAAGTCCCAGGTTTCATTGGATCAGGCACAGACGGCGCTTACGAAGGCCGGGGACCGGGTGCGCAAGGCGATTGTATTGCTGAGCCAGCAATAGGGCGGGTTGGCAAAAAAAGAAGCTGCCCTTCCACAAGTTTTTTGAGGGTATTGGAAAAGAACAAGGACGGCGGACAGACCGCATGGATGGAACGCTTTATAAGAATCCCTTGTTGCAGAACCAAAAACCACCGGACGCTGACCAAGCTGCGTTCGGTGGTTTTTTAGCTCGCCTGAAGGCCGTCAAACGAACCGTTTGGGGTGCTACCGATGAACTAGCGCTGCGCTTCCCCGTTCTCCTCGGATCTGGTATCCAGGTATACTTCCAGGGCACTCAAGGGAAGGGGCGGGCAGAAATGGTAGCCTTGCGCCATATCATAGCCCAGTTTGACCAGCGTGTTGAGCCGCTTGTGGTGCTCCACACCTACGGCGATCACCTGAAGGTTCAGGCTGTGCGCCAGGTCGACCATGGTCTGCAAAATAAATTCCTTGCCCTGGCTTGCTGCCGCGCCTGTGAGGAAGCTCTTATCGATTTTCAAAACATCCAAGGGCATGTTATACATTTGGCTCAGCGCGGCGGTACCTGCACCGTAATCGTCCAGCGCGATGCGGACACCCAGGCGGCGAAGCGTTTTCACTTTAGCAAGGTGCGTGTTAAACGCGCTCATGAAACGCTCTGAAAACTCCAGTTGCAGCGCCTGGCCGGGCAGCCCCGCTTCTTTCAGAGCCAGGTAAACCGTATCAACAAAATCCTTCTCTTCCAATTGCAGGCCGCTTACGTTGACGGAGACAAAATAGTCCTTGCCCTGGCGCTCCCGCAATTCCCGGACAAAACGGCAGGCCTTCTTTAATACAAAACTGCCTACCGCAGGCATCAAGCCATTCTGCTCCGCCAGAGGGATCAATTCTCCAGCGGAAATTACACCCAGATCCGGCGAGATCATCCGCAATGTGCTTTCAAAGCCGGCGATTCCGTTATTGTCCAGGCGCAGGATGGGCTGATATTCCAGCGTTAGGGTTTCCGACTCAAGAGCGCCGCCCAAGGTTTCCACAATCTTTTTGGCGCGCATTGTTCTTTCCAGAGTAACCCTTGCAGTATCGGCCGGCCGTTCCTGCCCGCCCTCCTCATACAGCGTCCATGCGGCGCCAGACAGGCCATCGGCAGCGGACAGCGCTGTTTGTGCCTTGCCAAAAAGTAGTTCCGCTGTCATACCGTTTTGGAGATAAAGGGCCGCCCCCAACAGCACAGTCAGGGATAAAGCAGCCTTTTTCCACGGGATCGGCGCGGAAAGAACCTGCTGCAGTTCAGACAAACGGCTTTCCGTTATTTCCTTGGTTTGACACGCGGGCAGATGCAGCAGAAACTTTGTATCGCCCATTCGGGCCGCCAAGCCGTTGGGGGCGGCAAAGGACCGGAGCCTGTCTGCAGTCATGCGTAGCGCCAACGCCCGCAGGATATGATCCTCGCTTCTTAATGGCAGATTGGTAAGCTGCAGGCAAATGACTGTTCCGCCTTCTTTCAAGCCCGCCTCCTCCGAGAGGCGTTCCCGCAGCCTATTCAGGAAGGCCGATTTCGTAATAAGTCCTGTGGTAGCATCGGGATGTTCGTCATCGCCGTTCACATCATGGGCCGCCGTATCATTCAGAAGTGTGGCGGATACCTTTACCGGATCGCCTTGGGGGTTGTAGTATACCCTGGCGTGAGCCTGAATCCACAGCATACCCTGCGCAGTCTTAATACGCAGCTCTTCATGAATCTGGTCAGCCTGCTGGTCAATGAGCGCATACAGCCTTTCAGCATCCTCCGGCAAAACATATTGGCTGAAAAAGTGGGAAAGGGAGAGGGAAACCTGCGGCTCCATTTGAAACAAGGCAAAAAAGCCGTCATCCGCTACCAGTTCGCCGGACAGGAGGTTAAACTCGGCCGTTACCCGCTTTTCGGCTATATCGGCGGGAACATCCTTCAAAAACTGCATCCTGTCCCGCTCTATTTCAAGCTGGGCGATGGTGGCAGCCAGTTGTCGGTTGGAATCGCTGAGGCGGTTGACATTGCTTTCCAGTAAAGCAATCATGCTGTTGTAGCCCTGTGCCAGATCGGTAAACTCCGAAGCCCCATAAGGAGTTACGGGAGTAAACTGGTTATGCCCGGTCTGGCGGAAGGCGGCATTCAATTGCCGGATGGGGAACAGCATGCTTCGGGATGTGATACGGCCAATTAAGAAGCTTAACAGACCCAGCCCCAGGAGGGACAATACCGCATAGAGGATCACAAGAACGTCCTGGCTGCGCAGTTCGCTTTGCGCTTGGTACGTTACCAACATCCAGGGCATATTGCTCAGGATGCAGTAGCCATACCCCTGCTGTACCCCCTCCATAACCATGCTGCCGCTGCCGCTGCGCTCGCTTTGCCCGGGCACATAGCTGCCGTACAAGCCCATCAGTTCTCCGCTTTCCAAACTCTTTCCCTTCAGCGCCCCGTTTGTATGGGAAAGAATGGTGCCGCTCTGGTCCACCAGCATCATCCGGCCCGTTTCCCCCTGACGGAAGGATGCGGTTTTCCTGTCCAGCACAGTGGGAGACAATTCGCGCACCAGCACGCCCGACATGCGCCCTTCATAGGAAATGGGCACCGCAAAGTAAATGGCCTGGCTGCCCGGCGTGGAAAGGGACGGCAAAAGCCCGCTGACGGCACGGTTTCCGCTTAGCGCAACGGAAACCACAGGCATGCTCAGGAGAGATTCTTGTTTATAGGTATCTTGATGGCTGGATGCCCGAACTTCCCCTTCCCGGGTAAGCAAGGCCGCACCCAGGCATGTATCGTCCACCATGGCCGCAAGGTAACCATCCGCAGCAGCGGAAGGGTTTCCCTCCGCCTTATCCGGAAGCACACCAAGCGAGGAAAGGACCCGCTGATCCATAGCCAGCCGTTCCCCTTCGCGCAAAAGGGAATCCCCCATCAGTTCCAAATCGCTGACATTGGCGGCAGCCAGTCCCTCCAGGGCGCTCATGCGGGCAGAAAGCATGCTGCTGTTCAAATAAGGAAAAAACAAGAGAAAAAACAAAACCAACGGCAGCACCGAAAAGGCCAGGAAGCAGGCGGTCAGTCTGCTTTGTAGGGAGAGCTTGCGCAGCAAGGACGGCACCTCCTTTGCGGTAACCCGATCATTCCTCTTGCTTAAGCCAGGCGGCCCAGGTATCCTCCTGCAAGCCCACCGTTACCTGATTGCCATTGCGCACCAGGGGTGACCGCAAAAACTGCGGATTCTGCGCGAGCTCTTCCAGGATCATTGCTTCGGAGTCCATGTAGCACACGGTATGCTCCTTCGCTTTTTTATCCTCCCGGTCCACCAGTTCCTTGGCGCCTATCTGCCGGGCAAAGAGCGCCAATTCCCGATTGCCGGGAGGATGGCGCTTTACATCCACCAATTGGTAGGGAATGCGGCGTTCCTTGAAGAACCGCTCTGCCTTCTGCATATCAAAATTCTTTTTGCTCACGTAGATTTGAATGTTCATAGACCCTCCATTTTTGAGCGGTCCTGCACGTAGAGGGATCTGTCTCCAATCAGAAAGCGCTGCACATAGGAAATCATCGCTTCCTTGATGACTTGCTGAGCCGCCTCCCGGCCGTCCATATTTTTGACGGTCATCACCTTTCCCTCCAAGCCCTTGTAAACCTCAAAAAAGTGGCTGATTTCCTGAAAAGTGTGCTGGGGCAATTGGCTGATGTCCGTATAGTCGGCCATGGAAGGATCCCCCACCGGAACGGCGATAATCTTTTCATCGGCGGATTCTCCATCCACCATGCTGATCATGCCAATTGGCCGGCATTTGACCAAGGTGAGGGGCAATATGGCCTCCTGGCAAAGCACCAATACATCCAGCGGATCGTTATCCTCCGCATAGGTGCGGGGGATGAAACCGTAGTTGGCCGGGTAGTGGGTGGAAGTGTACAGCACCCTGTCCAGCATGAGCATGCCGGTATCCTTGTCCAGCTCATACTTGTTTTTGCCGCCCTTGCTGATTTCAACCACAGCAACGAACTCCGTGTGAGATATGCGGCTGGGATGGATATCGTGCCAGATATTGCCCATAACGTATGTCCTCTCGATTATACTTTAAGATTTACGGCGGATGTCGCTGCCGATGAAGGCAACCAATTCGCATTGGCCGGTATGCATAAGCCTGGAAGTGATCCTTTCCGTATACCGTTCCTGCAATTGCACGCTGGTCAAGTTGGTGCTGAGAATGGTATGCAGCCCGGCGTTTTGCCGTTCGTTGATCACGTGATAAAGCTGCACAATGGTGATATTCTCCATCATGGGCTCCACGCCCAGGTCGTCGATGAGAAGGAGGTCTACGGAAAAAAGAGGCTCGGATTCCTCGGGATTGTTTGTGAAATAGGCCTTGCGGGTCAGTTCCACCAGTTTGAAAGCGCTGATGGAAAGGGCGGAATACCCCCGCTCCAGCACCCGATGGGCAATGGCCTGCATCAAAAAGGTCTTTCCAAGGCCGCTGGGACCCATGAACAAGTAATCGCTAACAGGCGTATTGGGGAAGGAATCGGCGTAGCGCAGGCACTTGTCCCGAAGCACGCGCATGTAATCCCGCTGACTGACACCTACATTTTTAAGTGGTTCAGGGGAAAATACATCTTCACAGTAAGCCTCAAAGGTTTGGGGAGTCCGCTCGTTGAGGCCCACATCCTGGCAAAGCCGCTTGAAATACTCCCTTTGCAGGCAGTCGCAGCGGCGGCGAAGCGGCTCCCCTACATAGCCTGTATCCCTGCACACAGGGCAGCGATAGATGGGCTGCAAATAATCCTCCGGCAATCCGCTTTTCAGGAGCAAACTGCGCAGCCGGGTATTATAGGTATCCATCTCCGCCGCTACCCGGCCGCTGATGTCCTGCCCCCTTTGGGACAATACCTCCCGCAAGGCAGAAAACAAAGCGTCCCGCCGGGCTTCAAATATCCGGCCGATTTCCGGGTTTACCTTTGCGGCCTGGGCGAGGCGGGCTGCCTCTTCCCTTGCATTTTCACTCCGGCGGGCTTCATACTCAGCCAATAACTGCTCCAGGATTGCATTACGCATTTTGATCCTTGGCCTCCTCTATCAGGCTGGCGGCCCATTTGGCCAAGTCAATCTCATCATAGGTGCGCTGGGTATATTGCTGCTGGGAAACCACTTTCCCCTTTTGCGCAACCGGGGAAGAGGTCGCTGCATAGGAGGCGCTGCGCTCTGCCCGGGCTGCCTGCACCCTTTCAGGGGTCGTAATGTCCGCATCATGCCAGGCCTTTAAAAGCTTATCGAGATACGGCATTGGCTTCTCCGCATCCTTTGATAGGGAAGCGGCCAGGAACAGCATCTCCTGGGAAAAACCCCAGTCCTTCTGCCACTTATCCAAAAGAGCCCGGTCCGGCACGGAGGGCTTTCCCGTCTTTCCGCATTGCTCATACAGCCTTGCCAGAAGCCGCCCGCTTTCATGAAAGGAGGCGATATAGGCCTTTACCTGATCGGGTGTCTTCAGGCCCTTATCAGCCCAGGTTTCAATCAGGCGCAGCACATCATCCAGCTTGCCCCCGGCCCGGGACACCTCCCCCGCCGCAAGAAGAATGACCTCATGGGGGGCAAGGGTAAGCATGCTGCGGTAGGCGGCAAGGGTTCCCTCCGTAGCCGAAACGCTGCGCATGCCCAAGGCCTGCATAAGCTCCTTGAGCGGAGCGATATTCTCCTGCTCCTTTTGAAACTGGCGCTCCACCTGGGCGGCGGTAGCCGGCGTTTTTTCACTGCGCTTGCGAAGCCCGTTCAGGATACCATCCAAATAGGCCATGGTAGGGTCGCCCTTGGTAGTCTCCCGGCAGGCGGCTTCAATCGCGTCAGGGGTATAGCCCCATTGTTCGGTCCATTTGCGGTAGAGCGCCATCTCGTCTTCCGAAGGCTGATGGCGCCGGCCCAGGCGGCGCAGGATTTTCCGGGTACCTTCCAGAACAGCCTGGGAGCGGGAGAGCACCGTTTCCGCATCCTCAATGGTAACGACATGCTCCTGGGCCAATTGCACAGCCACCTTTTGGGCGGCTTTGAAGCTGAATTGCTTGCCCCGGGTGGCAATCAAATGCTGCACCAGCATCAGAACCACTTCGGGGGGAAGCCTCAAATCCTCAACCCATTCGTAGGCCAGGCTAGTCTCCTGGCCGTGAAGCTGCCGATCCTCGCCAAAGGCGGCATAGAGTGCCTCGGCAAACTGGGCATACTGCTTGTCCACCGTGGGACACTGGCGCATGAAAAGCTGCTGTTTGGCATTCATATACCGGAAAGCCGGGGGATTGTCCCCTATGCGCTGAACCAGCCCTTTGCGCTCCCAATAGCGGTAAGCCGCCAGCACCTCGTCCTCATCCAGGCCCAAATCCCTGGCCATGCCGGGGAGGCTCATGTTGGCGGTAGGATGATAGTTGTGCATCAAGCCATATAAATAAACCTTCACATATTCGCCTTTTGCGGCGGGAAGGTATTCCTGCAAAAATAGATTCTCTACAGGCGTGGCGTCAAACAGAAAATATTGCTCATCAAACTCAAACAGGGGCATGAAATTCACCTCATTATCCTTGCTATTATACCATAATCCGCGCAAGCTGTACAACGGAATAGCGCAGGGATGATGTAAAGACGGAAGCTTTAAGCCATGCACCTGCAGACTTCCCGTGCTTTCCTCCTTCGCCTTTCATATGGTATAATAACGGCGAGGTGAACGATATGGCCTTTACCCACCTGCATCTCCATACGGAATACAGCCTTCTGGACGGCGCCTGCCGGATCAAGCATCTGGTCAAGCGGCTGAAGGATTTGAATATGCAGCATTGCGCCATTACGGACCATGGGGTCATGTATGGCGCGGTGGAGTTTTACCAGGAATGCACGGCAAACGGCATCCGCCCCATCATTGGGTGTGAGGTCTACATCTGCCCGGACATGGAGGACAAGCAGGGAATTTCCCGGGAGTACAGCCATCTCATCCTGCTGTGCGAAAACAACACGGGGTACAGGAATTTGATGACCCTGGTGAGCGAAGGCTTTCTGCGGGGATTTTATTACCGGCCCCGGATTGACTACAAGCTTCTCGAAAAGCATTCGGAGGGGCTTATTTGCCTGAGCGCATGCCTGAGCGGGGACCTGCCCAAAATGCTGCTGATGGGACGTCGCCAGGATGCCAGGGATTATGTGCTTCGCATGCAAAAGCTCTTTGGGGAAGGTCGCTTTTATATTGAAATCATGGACCATGGCATCCCGGAGGAAAAACAGGTGCTGCCGGAATTGGTGCGCCTGAGCCGGGAAACGGGAGTCCCCCTTATCGCCACCAATGACGCCCACTACCTTGAACGCAAGGACGCCTCCGCCCAAGAGGTGCTCATGTGCATCCAGACCGGCAAAACCCTGGAAGACGACGCCCGCATACGCATGGAGACCCAGGAACTGTATGTGAAAACGGAAGAGGAGATGCGCGCCCTTTTCGGAACCTGGCCGGATGCCATTGAAAATACGCAAAAAGTGGCGCAGATGTGCCAGGTGGACTTTGATTTCAGCACCATACACCTGCCCCGCTATGCGCCAATCCCCAAAGGCGAAACACCCCTGTCTTTATTGACGGGGCTATGCAGGAAAGGCCTTGCGCAAAGGTACCCCGGCAACTGCGAAGAGGACAGTGAGCCCTTAAAACGGCTTACTTATGAGCTTCATACCATTCAAAGCATGGGCTATGTGGATTACTTTTTAATTGTGTGGGATTTTATCCACTATGCCAAGAAAAACGGCATTATGGTAGGCCCGGGCCGGGGCAGCGGCGCAGGCTCCATTGTAGCATACACCCTGGGCATAACCGCCCTGGACCCCTTAAAATATAATCTGCTTTTCGAACGGTTTTTGAATCCGGAGCGGATTTCCATGCCCGATCTGGACATCGACTTTTGCTATGAGCGCCGCCAGGAGGTGATCGACTATGTGGCCCGGAAATACGGGCACGACCACGTGGCGCAGATCATTACCTTTGGCACCATGGCCGCCAGAGGCGTCATCCGGGATGTAGGCCGGGTGCTGGGCATGAGCTACCAGGATGTGGATCGCATTGCCAAAGCTGTGCCCTTTGAACTGGGTATGACCCTGGATAAGGCGCTGAAAGTCAGCCCGGAGCTTGCCCATGCCTACGGGGAAGAGGACAAGGTGCGCCGTCTCATCGATACGGCGCTGTCTCTTGAAGGAATGCCCCGCCATGCCAGCACCCACGCGGCGGGGGTTCTTATTACCGGGGAACCCGTTATCCATTATGTTCCCCTGCAAAAAAACGACGAAGTGGTCACCACGCAATATCCCATGGGCACAGTAGAAAAGCTGGGCCTTCTGAAAATGGACTTTCTGGGGCTTCGCACCCTAACCGTTATCCGGGATACGCTGGACATGATGCGGGAGTCGGGGGTGGACATGCGCCCGGAGGATATTCCCCTCACCGATCCTGCAGTATACGAGATGATCTCCCAAGGGGATACCGATGGGGTGTTCCAGTTGGAAGGCGGAGGCATGCGCACCTTTTTGGCCGGCATGCGCCCGGAAAATTTCGAGGATATCATTGCCGCCATCTCCCTGTATCGCCCCGGGCCCATGGAAAGCATTCCCCGGTATATCGCCGGAAAGCAGGACCCTTCTTCGGTGCAATACGCCACGCCCCTTCTAAAGCCCATTCTGGACGTTACCTATGGCTGCATGGTCTACCAGGAGCAGGTGATGCAGATCGTGCGCAGCCTGGCAGGGTATTCCCTGGGCCGCAGCGATCTCATGCGCCGGGCCATGTCCAAAAAGAAAAAGGACGTCATGGCAAAGGAGCGGGAATACTTTGTCCACGGCATGCAGGACAAGGATGGGTATCAGGTAATTCCCGGCTGTGTGCGCAGCGGCGTGCCCGAGGACGTGGCAGAACATATCTTTGATGAAATGAGCGCCTTTGCCTCCTATGCCTTCAATAAAAGTCACGCCGCCGCCTACGGGATTTTGGCTGTACAGACGGCCTGGCTCAAGCGCCACTACCCCGTGCAGTTTATGGCCGCGCTAATGAACAGCGTTTTTGGCAACGCCGCAAAGATTGCCGGATACATCCAGTATTGCAGGGCGCATGATATCCCCATTCTGCCCCCGGATGTAAACACCAGCCTGTGGCATTTCCGGGTGGATGCATCAAAAGGAAAACCCGGCATCCGCTTTGGCCTGGGCGCAGTGAAGAATGTAGGCCAGGGCGCGGTAGAAGCCATTGTAAAAGAACGGCAAAAGAAAACGTTTCAGGACATTTTTGACTTTTGCAACAGAGTCGATACGGAAAGCGTAAACAAGCGGGTAACAGAGAGCCTGATCAAAGCCGGCGCGTTCGATGGCCTGGGCGCCGCCAGGTCCCAGAATATTGCCGTATACGAATCGGCTATGGATGCGGCTATCAGCAGGCGCAAGCAAAATGTGCTGGGGCAGGTATCCTTGTTCGATCTGGCTGGGGGCATGCCCGTGGGAACCTCTACCGTCCGGGACACTTTTCCCAGAATGGAGGAGCTTTCCCGCAGGGCGCTCCTTTCCATGGAAAAGGAGATGACCGGCGTATACATTACCGGCCATCCTTTGGACGAATATGCCCCGCTGCTTGATAAAATGCCCTGCAGCACCGCCTTTGTGGCAGAGCTTTCAGAGCGCCCCGACAAAGGCCTGAGCCAGGATGGCATGCCGGTGCGTATGGGCGGAATTCTCACCCAAGCCAAGGGCAAGGCCACAAAAAAGGGCGCGTTTATGGGCTTTGTTACCTTGGAAGACCTTACCGGACAAATTGAGGGCCTGGTTTTTCCAAAGGTGTATGAGAAATACAGCCCGCTGCTTCAAGTGGACAGCCTGGTTGTGCTGACGGGAAAACTGTCCCTGCGGGAGGAAGAGGAAGCCAAGCTTCTGGTGGATGCGGTGCTCCCTTTGCAGCAGGTAAAAGAAAATCCCCCGCAGCCCGAAGAAACCCTAGAGGAGGCGCCCCCTGTTCTTTCTGTGATGCAAACAGCCAGGAAGGAAACCCCCGCATTTGCAGAAGCACAGATTGAAAAGAAATCATCCCCCGCCCTTTCAGAGGCGCAAATAGCGAAGAACGCAGTAATGAAATTATACCTGCGCGGAAGCCGGGATCAGATGAATCAAGTGGAGCCCATGCTGAAAGGCCATTCCGGACCAGTGCCGGTGTATTTCCATATACCTGACGAAAAGATTACGCTCCTTACCCCCATGGCTTGGTGGTGCGACGGAGACGAACCTATACAGGAAGCTCTTGAAACATTGTTGGGCGTTGAAAATGTAAAAACCGTCCTGTAAAAATGAACAGGACGGTTTGAAGAAAAGCATTTTCGGTGCGGCTGCCTGAAACAATTCAGGTATCATCGGCCTTTTCTTTCTTTCTTGATTCCAATATGCTTTTCGTGCTCTGGGCAACGGTAACACCTGCGCCCGCCAGAAGCGAAAGATAAAAGGTGAAAAAGCGCCAGATGAGAAGGCCAAGAAATATCTGTGCCTGCGGGAAAATAAATTTGAAATACAGCATGAAGCCGCCTTCCTGTGCGCCTGAGGCACCGGGCAGGGGGGTATAGGATGCGCTGATATACAAAAGCAGCGCCATGGTAATAATTCGCACGGCATTTATGCCGCTCAAGCCAAAGGCGTGATACACAAACACGGTGACAGCCATCAAGGACAGAACCTGCAGCCCGGAAAGAAGCAGCATACCCATCAGCTCTCCAGGGCGTTTGCGAATAAGCATCACACTGCTATGGAAGGTGGAAAGGATGCCCTCCCACTTGGTAGTGGATTGGATGGGATCCTTGCAAATGTGCATTTTTGTTCCCAGCTTGATAAAAAGATAGATGAAGAAGCGGACAATTCGCTTATTTACGGCCATCAGCAAAACCAATCCAACAGAAAAAGAATTGAATACATATCCACCAATGAGAAACACTTTCGCCGTCTGCAGCTGTTCGCTTACAAACCCAGCGTAGGTGATCCAAAAAATTCCGCCAATGACAAGCAGCATGAACTGAAAACAGAAAAATTTCACCGTCAGCGCCGAGGAACCGATGCCTATAGGAACGCTCCTCTTTTTCAAGTAATACACTTGCATCGGCTGGCCGCCGGTGGCCCCCGGCGTGACATTCGAGTAGTATATCCCCATTAACGCCACATATAGTGCGTATTTATAGGTAATGCTGTAATTTTGCCTTCGCAGAAAATTGTAGATGATCAGCCCATCCAGCGCCAAATATACAATCCATGCGCCAAGACAGGCCAACAGCCATTGGAAGGAAAGGGTACGCAAAGCCTGCCATACATTTGTCAACTCATTATTGCTGATACCGATAACAAGCGTCAGCAGAAGAGTTCCCAAAATAAAGGCAAAATTCAAATTCCGCTTTGTGGCAGCTTTCATCCTCTATCCCCCAATGATGGCAACCCTTTCCATCATTTTAACGCAAAATGGGGCGGGGCAGGGCTACCACGTAATGTTGAGTATAACATATGTCTTGTAAACAGGCAAGGAGAAGAAAGAAACGGTCTCCCAAAGGCTTGCCTTCTCGCTTCATCCTATGATATGCTCAAAGCAAAGGATTCTCGGCTGCAACACGCTGCCATTAAAAGGAGGCGCAATCAGAACAGAACAAATAACATTATTAGAGGAGGATACGCCTTGCGCAAGAAATTGATATTGAAGGTTCGGGAATCTTTATCATCCGTCCTGCCCATCACGTTGATCGTCCTATTGCTTGCCTTCACCATTGCGCCTATGGAAGTAGGTGTACTGGGCTTGTTTTTGATGGGAGCGGTGACGCTGATCTTTGGAATGGGGCTGTTTACTTTAGGTGCAGATATGGCCATGATGCCCATGGGATCCCATATGGGAGCACATCTGACCAAGCGCCGAAAGCTGTATTTGATCATTTTTGTATCCTTTTTGATGGGGATGCTTATTACTGTGGCAGAACCGGATCTGCAGGTGCTGGCACGGCAGGTTCCGGCTGTGCCGGATGCGGTTTTGATCTGGGCGGTCGCGCTTGGGGTCGGCTTTTTTCTTGTTCTGGCCGTGATGCGCATCGTGTTTCAAAAGTCCCTGCGATTGCTCCTGATTGGTTTCTATATCATCGTTTTCGGTTTGGCCGCGCTGGCCAACCGGGATTATCTGGCGGTTGCCTTTGATTCCGGCGGGGTAACCACCGGCCCTATTACCGTCCCCTTCATACTGGCGCTGGGGATCGGCGTAGCCGGCGTACGAAGCGGACAAAACGCCCAGGACGACTCCTTCGGCCTGGTGGCGCTGTGTTCTATCGGCCCAATTTTGGCAGTAACGGTGATGGGAATTTTCTACCCCGCCAGTCCCGGAGAAGCAGCTTCCGTGGCGGCACAAAATCCTCAAACCACCATCGAGATGCTCCGGTTGTTTGGTGAGGCGCTGCCCCACTATTTTCGAGATGTAGCCATTGCCTTAAGCCCCATTGTATTGCTGTTCGCCTTTTTCCAATGGCGGTTTCTAAAATTGCCCGGAAGCCAGCTTGTACGCATGGGTGTGGGGATTTTATATACATATTTGGGGCTTGTCATCTTCCTTGCCGGTGTGAATGTAGGCTTTTTGCCTGCAGGCAATTTCCTGGGTGATCAAATTGCCAGGCTGCCTTACAGGTGGATTTTGGTTCCGCTAGGCATGGTAATCGGATATTTTATCGTATCAGCGGAACCTGCGGTCCATGTGCTCAATGAGCAAGTAGAGGAAGTTACCAGCGGAGCCATCTCCAAGCAGGCAATGATGATCAGCCTTGCCTGCGGCATGGCCCTTTCCATTGGGCTTTCCATGGTGCGGGTGCTCACCGGCCTGGCACTCTGGTACTTTCTGGCCCCGGGGTATCTTTTGGCGCTGGGATTGTCCTTCTTTGTACCAAAGATTTTTACGGCCATTGCTTTTGACTCCGGCGGCGTTGCCTCCGGCCCCATGACAGCCACCTTTTTGCTTCCCTTCGCCATGGGGGTGACAAAAGCAGTCGGCGGGAATATCATGCAAGACGCTTTCGGAACGGTGGCCATGGTAGCCATGACACCGCTTTTGACCATTCAAATCCTGGGCTTGATCTATGAAATGAAAACCCGAAAAGATGCCCGGATACAAAAGCTCGGAGAAACAGATGCGTCCGATGAGGACAGCGAGGAAATCATTCTATGATGCAAACAACCGCGATAACAGGAGGGGATAGGTTGGATATGCAAGAGAACACCTGTGCCCAGGATCAAGGGACAGCCTGCGCAATCAAGCAGGGACCGTTATGTGCGCTGCGCTTGCTTACCACCATCGTAGACAGAGGGAAGGGCCAAGGCGTGGTGGATCTGCTCAAAAAAGAAGGCGTGCTGTTCCACACAATTTTGTTGGGTCGGGGCACGGCGCGCAAAGTCATTTTAGACTATCTGGGCCTGGGAGAAACGGAAAAGGACGTGGTTCTGAGCACGTTACGCACCGCGGAAAAGCTGCAAAGCCTTCGCAAACTCCTGCAAGCCCTGCGCCTGGATGGGCCGGGCAAGGGGATTGCCTTTACCATTCCTTTATCCAGCGTCGGAGGCATGCGTACCCTTTCTTATTTGCAGGGTCTGGAAAAACCCCATGGGGAAAAAACGACAGCTTCTAAATATGAGGTGGATGAAATGGACAATCTTGCCCACAGCTTGATCATTACCATTGTGAACCGCGGCTTTACCGACCTGGTAATGGACGCCGCCAGTCGGGCAGGCGCACGAGGCGGTACTGTGATCCATGCCAGGGGAGCAGGCCAGGAGGAAGCGGAGAAATTCTTTGGCATCACCATCCAGCCCGAAAAGGAAGTGGTGCTGATTTTGGTTCGCAGGGAGCAAAAGCATGCAATCATGCAGGAAATTTGCAAAAGCGCAGGCTTTTCCACGCCCGGGCACGGCTTCTCCTTCAGCCTGCCGGTGGAAGATGTAGTGGGCATGGCCCCCATGATCACGGAAGAAGCGGAAGAGAATACTTGAATATTTGTTCATATGACTATTGACACATATGATCAATTTCGCATATAATACATATGAGCAGTTGTTCATATTATGTCCGGGTCTTCCGGACGGAAAGCAGTGGTCATATGGTGAAGCACTACCGGCTAAAGGATGTGGATTGCCCCAATTGTGCCCTGAAGATCGCCAAGGCGGTGGAAGGGTTAAGCGGCGTTAAAAAGGCGGAAGTCTTGTTCGCCTCCCAGCGGATGACGGTAGAGTTTGCCGGAGAGGCCGGCGCAGAATTTGACGGCCGCGTCATAAAGGCGGTCCAGACAGTGGAACCGGATATGCAAGTGCTATCCTGGCAGGAGCAGACAGGCGCGGATGCCCGCCAGGAGCATAAAGAAAAAATGAAAGAAATCCGCCAGGCCTGGCAGACGATGGCCCTGGCAAGCGCACTGCTTTTGGCAGGGGTATTAGTAGGCAAGGTATCCCATTCCGGTGAAACGGCACTGCTTTTCCTGGCATATCTGCTTTCCGGGTACGAAGTCATGCGGGAAGCCTGGCAGCGCCTTCGCAAGGGGCAAACCTTGGATGAGACACTTCTCATGACCATTGCCACCCTGGGTGCCTGGGTGCTGGGGGAAGGCGTTGAAGCCGTAGCGGTCATGCTTTTTTACCGGGTGGGTGAAACGCTTCAGGAAATGGCGGTCCACCGCGGACGCTCGGATATACGGGCGCTAAGCACGCTGGTGAGTGATACGGTGCACGTGGTTCTGGATCAGGTTGTGGATATGCCCATCTCGGCGGTGCGCCCGGGGGATATCTTGGAAGTCCGCTCCGGGGAACGCATACCAGTGGATGGAGAAATACTACTAGGACAAAGCGCGCTGGATATGTCGGTACTGACGGGCGAATCCCTCCCCGTGCCTTGCGAGCCGGGGGACAAGGTGCTTTCGGGCAGCATGAACATGGGGGCGCTTATGCGCATCCGGTGCGACGCGCCCGCAAGTGAAAGCGCTGTTTCCCGCATTCTGCACATGACCCAGGAAGAAGCGGACCGCAAGGCGGCTCCGGAGCGGTTTCTAAGCCGGCTCGCCGCGGTGTATACACCGGCGGTGGTGATTGTTTCCATCCTTGTGTTCGTGCTGCCTCCCCTGTTTCAATTGGGAAGCTGGAGCGAGTGGGGCTACCGGGCACTGCTCTTATTGGTGGTCAGCTGCCCGTGCGCGCTGGTTTTATCCGTACCGCTAAGCTACGTGGCCGGCATGGGTGCAGGAGCAAAAAGGGGGCTGCTGTTTAAAGGCGGAACAGCCTTGGAAGCCTTGGCAAAGGTGGACGCACTGGCCATGGACAAGACAGGAACACTGACAAAGGGTGAATTCTGCGTAACGGAAATACGGCCCGCCCAAGGCGTAACAAGGGAGCAATTGTTTGAAACAGCATTTCGCTTGGAAGAAAAGGCCCAGCATCCCCTGGCCAAGGGCATCTTAAACAGCCCCGAAGCCAAGGAATGGCTTCAAAAAAATGATCTGGAATCCGCTTGGGATTCTTATGAAGAGATTCCCGGTCGGGGTGTGAAAGCCCGCCGTAATGAAACGGTTTATTTATGCGGAAGCCGGAGCCTGCTGGAAGCAAACGGCATCTTAATCCCCCCGGGCCATCTCAAGGACGCGGTACATGCGGCGGCGGGAGATATGTACCTTGGCAGTTTTCTTATGCAGGATAAGGCACGGGAAGAAGCGGCGCAAGTATTGCGTTCCCTTCAAAAGCTCAAGCTGAGTGCTGTTTCCGTTTGGACCGGGGACAACCGGGAAGGAACAAAAGCCGTGGAAGGCCTTCCCGGGATTACGCAAATTCGCGCCGGCATGCTGCCCAAGGACAAGGCGGAAGCATTGAAAGCGCTTCGGGGCACAGGCCGCCAAGTGGCTTTTGTGGGAGACGGGGTGAATGATGCCCCTGTTTTAGCGGCTGCGAATGTAGGGATCGCCGTAGGGGGCGTAGGCAGCCAGGCGGCTATGGAAGCAGCGGACTGCGTGCTTGCGGCGGGAAACCTGAACGCCTTGCCTGTAGGCATTCAAATTGCCAGGCGCACCGCGCGGATAGTGCGGGTGAATGTAACGCTGGCCCTGGTTATCAAACTGGGCGTTATGGCGTTGGACATCGCCGGGCTAGCCAGTATGTGGATGGCGGTGATCGCCGACGTAGGCGTTTCCTTGCTTTGCGTTTTGCTTGCAGGCAGCATCCGCCTGGGCCTTCAGAAGATATGATGTAAAATTCGTGGGAATACTCCCCCTTTGAAAAGAAAAGTGGTACACTAAATGCATTCATGCAGGAGGTGTAACCATGCATAACAAGATCATCCGCACAGCGCTTATCCTTCTTGCGCTGTGCGCTTTTTTGGGGGCTGCAGGCGCGCAAAGCGCTCCGACGAAAAATGATAAATTCGAAATGCATCCCGGAGAAACCATGTCCGTTCCGGCAGCAGGCAAATGGAAATCCATGAACGATGCCATTGCGACAGTGGACGGAGAAAACATTACTGCGCTGAGTGAAGGAACATGCGTTTTGGAATATGAAAACGCCGGAGAGACCCTTTCGTATGAATTGACCGTGGATGAAAAGGCGCCTACGGAGCTTGTGAAAAAAGCCATCTCCATCGCAAGGGAAGAATTTACCATTCTGGGCGGCAAAACGCTGAAAAAGGCCAACAAGTATACAAAGTGGTATACGAAAAACAATAACGGGTTTGGCTGGTGCGGTGCCTTTGTGGGCTGGTGCCTGGATACGGCCGGAGTGCCCATGTTCCGGGTAGAGAAGGCGGAACCGGTGGATGATGCCCTGAGCTATGCCATCAGCGAGGCCAGCGTGGGGAAAATTCTCACCGGATATACAAAGATGGAACGCACCACAAACATCCCCAGGCCGGGCTATTTGGTTATCTACAGCGTAACAAAAAAATCCTATTACAACATCCATGTGGGAATGGTATCTGATGTGCAGGATCTGGGTGAGGGAAAATATCTGCTCACCACCATAGAAGGCAATGTGTCCAACCGGGTAAAAAGCTACCAGTATTATTACGACAGCACCGATGAAGCCGC
>JAEVYX010000113.1 GCA_023392515.1 Bacillota bacterium
CTGATCCTATACAAGCCGGAGCTTGCCCAAAGGCTCTCCGGCTTTTTGAGCGGACAGGGGCGGGAAATCCCCACCCATTCCCTCTGCTGCAGGCATGAGCCGCATTTGCCCTCCGGCACCCAGGTCATCAACGTCTGCGCCGGGTGTGACAGGCGCTTCCGGTCGCTGTATGAAGGTGTTTCCACCATTTCCTTGTGGGAGGTGCTGGCGCAAAGCGAAACCTTCCCCTTTCCGGATTACGGCGGGCAAAAGATGGCCATCCACGACGCATGCCCCACCCGCACGGAAAAGCGGGTGCATGACGCCGTACGAATGCTGCTGTCCCGGATGAACATTCAGGTGGCGGAGCCATCCCTTACAAGGGAAAAGGCCGTCTGCTGCGGAGACAGCTTTTACGGCGTGCTGCCGGACGATGAAGTGAAAGAAAGGATGAAATCCCGCGCCTCTCAAATGCCATGCGAGGATGTGGTGGTGTACTGCGTTTCCTGCATAAAGGCCATGCATATCGGCGGGAGGCGGCCAAGGTATCTGGTGGATTTGCTGTTTTCTAAGGAGACAACACTCGGTGTTTTTGAGCCGGGGGATTGGCACCGCTCCCTGCAGGAATATATTGACGCCCATTGAAACCTGATGCATGCAGGAAAGGAGGAAAGGCAAATGTTGTTTAAGCGGCCCGATGCAAAAATCCAAATGAAGCGCAGGCCCAGAACCCAGCTTATCACCTTCGCTTTTATTGGCGCTGTGGCGTTCATATTGGTGCAGGTGCTTCAATCCTATGACGCGCAGTATCAAAAAAGGATATTTGAACTGGTAAAGGCGCATCAGGCGGAGCTGAGTCTGGCGGTGGAGGCGGCCCAATTGCTGGATTCGGACATCCGGTTCGTGTCCCATACGGAAAAGCTGGGCATACCCGATGGGAAAAGCCAGGGCATATCCGGCCTGTATGCCGCCGTCGCCCGGCCCTTTGGCACCTCCTATGAGAAGCTGGATAACATGGCCCTGGACGCGGCCCTGAAACTGAATGAAATACGGGAGATTGCCCTGGCCGGGCGGGACCGGTATATCATTTTCTCCTGCGGGGGATCGGGCGTTGCTTCTGCCGCCGCATTCAGAGGGTTTTACTACAGCATGTCCGGGGAACCCTGGCTGATCACCGAAGGCGGAAATGAAGTTCTCACCCCAGAAAAGAACCGCTGGGTTTGGCGGGAAGCGGGCGGGAACAACCGCTATGAAACGGAAAAAATTGCGGAAAATTGGTATTATTATACGGCGGTTTATTAACCCGAAGGTTTCCAAAGGGCGATCAGAAAGCCCTTTGGCCGCGTCAGCAGACGCGAATTCTTCTCTATGAATAACAACTTACAGATATGTGCTTTGTGCAACAGACCCTAAATTTTGCGCATGTTCCTCCCGCCTGATGGAAAGACTGGAAAGGAGCTATACCATCATTAAAGGAGCGATGCGCATGAATCCATTCACCTTAAGGCCCATGAAGCTTACCGACGGCTTTATGGACTGGCACCAACTCTATCCCAAGCCTTACAATAAAATGGAGATCGACCCCTACACCCGCGTGCGGGTGATCCTCATGAACGGCACCGAGTTTGAAGCCAACTGGTTCTCCCATCAGTTTGCCCGCCATGTGGTCAATAATGACCTGCGCCGGGAGATTGCCGTCACCCGCCGCCAGGAAAAGCAGCAGCAGATGAAAATTGCCAACCTGAAACCCCTGGACGAAACGGTGTTGGAGCATACCATCGGCTATGAGCAATTGGCCGTGGACCTCACTGCCATCCTGGCCCAGCGCACCACCTGCCCGAACACGAAGGCCGCGTTGGACTTCGCGCTCCTGGAGGACTTCGACCACCTGTACCGCTATTCGGACCTGCTGGAAATGGAGCATGGCATCCTGGCCGAAAAGCTGGTGGGGCACTATACCGAAATCATGCCCGGCCGGCCCACCATTGCAGAGCACCGCTTCCCCTTTGATGCGCTTTGCAAGCCCGGCGACAACAAAAAGGCCGATATCGAAACCAAGCTGGACGTGGGCATTATCACTGCCGCCGAACAGCAGACCATGAACTATTACATGAACGTGACCGGCTTTTACACCTCCGACCTGGGCCGCCGGCTCTATCAGGAAATCGGGCTCATCGAAGAGCAGCACGTCACCCAGTATGAAAGCCTCAAGGACCCCACCTGCACCTGGCTGGAAGGATTGGTTATGCATGAATATACGGAGGCATTCCTCTATTGGTCCGTCATGCAGGATGAAACCGACCCCTATGTGAAAAAGGTGTGGGAGCAGTTTTTTGATATGGAAGTGGCGCACCTGCACAAGGCGGCGGAGCTTTTGCAGCGCTTTGAAAACAAGCAGTGGCAGGTCGTCGTCGGAAACGGCGATTTCCCCACACCCATCAAGTTCAAGGCCAATATTGATTACGTCCGCAGCGTGATGAACATGGTCAACTTCTCCTCCGAAAAAGAGGAGTTCAAGCCGGTGAACATGCTGCCTACCGGTTATGAATACTTCCAGTTCCAGCAGCAAATCAATCATGACGTAAAGGCCGTACCCAGCCATCAGGTCATTGATATGTATATCCAGCAAAAGGGCCAGGATTACCGCTGGGAAACCGCGCCCAACCCCGTCGCC
>JAEVYX010000081.1 GCA_023392515.1 Bacillota bacterium
GGCGTGATATCCTATTGGATGGCAAGCCCATACTACTTCGCGGGGTTGGTCTTGGCGGATGGCTTTTGCCGGAAGGGTATATGTGGAAGCTGTATGACGCTTGTGACCGGCCCCGCCGTATGGAAGCATTGATTAAAGAGCTTTGCGGTAGTGCATATGCCGAGCAATTTTGGCGGAACTATTTTGACAGATATATATCGTCATGGGATTTAGCACTGATTAAAAAGGAAGGCTTCAACTCTGTCCGGCTGCCTTTAAACGCCCGGCATTTGCACAAAGAGGATACGCTTTCGCGCATCGACAACCTGATTTCCTTGTGCAGGGAGCTTGGCCTTTTGGTAATACTGGATATGCATGGCGCGCCGGGAGGGCAAACGGGCACGAATATCGATGACAGCGCGAATGACAGGCCCGAACTGTTTGAAAAAGAAGCATATCAGCAAGAACTGATTGACTTGTGGCGAATGTTGGCGCGGCGCTACAAGGACGAAACGGCGGTAGCGGGATATGACTTGATGAATGAGCCGCTGCCGGAGTGGTTTGGCAGTTTCAATCCCATGGTTCTTCCTTTGTACAGGCGGCTGGTCCAAGCTATTAGGGAAGAGGACACAAACCACATGATTATTGTGGAAGGAACGCACTGGGCAACGGATTTTTCAATATTTGATCCGTTGCAAAACACGTCTTTGGATGATAACTGTATGCTGCAGTTTCATAAATACTGGTCCAACCCCGATAAAGAAAGCATTATGCCTTTTCTTCAATATCGGGAAAGGCTGAATATGCCCCTGTTTATGGGGGAAGGCGGAGAAAACAACCTGGCGTGGTATACGGCTGCTTTTCCCCTTTATGAACGGGAAAACATCTCCTGGTCGTTCTGGAGTTATAAAAAAATGGATTGCAAAAACTCTCCCGTAACTTTTTTGGAACCTGCTGGCTGGAAGGATTTAATCCGGCATTTGAAGGGAGAAATGAGCCTGACTGCCCAACAGGCGGAACAGATATTTGAAAGTTTTTTGAACTCGATTGCTTCCCCCAAAATAAATCAGGAAGTATTTCGGGCTCTCAAGCGGGAAGCGCCTCTTTCAATTCCTGCGGAACACTTTGACGCCTGCAGTGCAGTTTCCAAAAGGCTATCCGGTGCGGAATATAGACTGGGGGAAAGCCTGACTATTCTGTTTGAGAATGGAAAGACCGGCAAACCCAACTACCAACGGTATGGCGGGGAAGACCAGCCGGAGGAGGAAAATCTTGTGCTCCGCCTGCTTCCCGGCGATCGTGCAGCATATTGGTTTGTCATGAAAGAGGATAGCAGTATTACGATCACTGCAAGGGGGCCTGGCCGGATTGGTCTGTGTGCAGGTCATTGGCAGGAAAGCATTGATGTCTCGGCGCAGTGGGGCAGCTATTCTTTGATTTGTGAAACGATCGGCACCGGCGGCATGGAACTATGGGTAACCGGCCTATCTGGTGAAGTGCTGCTGGACACAATTCAGATAGGGTAAGATTACACGGACGTAATGCTTGTGTTTCTTTGCTGCATATTTCTTGTCTCTATTCATTGATGTCTGCCGTCGCGCTGGATTTGAATTCCACAGTGAATTTGTCCAGCAGACGGCAGTTTTTTTTGTATATATGTATTCCGGAATAAAAGCATAATATTTACATCAACAGCAAACTGAATAAAGAAGGTGTGCATTATTGTTTATAGAAATATAGATTGGTGATATAACTTGCGACGGATCATCCTCAAATTGCCAAACAAGCGGAAAATGCCAAAGCTACTCATCAAGGAGTGTGTGTGATATAGAATTTTTAAAATCGGAAAAGCAAAGCAGGCTTACATTCGTGTTATTCGCAATTTACATGCTGGCATTAACTTGGCTGATACTCTTGAAATTGCAATTTTCCATCCCGGTAATGGAAGTGGGACGAATCATCAATCTGATTCCGCTTCAGGGGTCTTTCGGTGATAACGGCGTGATTCGCTTCAGCGAAATCAGAGTGAACATTCTCGCTTTCATACCTTTGGGAATTTACATTTGCATGCTTAAAGCCCCTTGGCCTTTTGTGAAAAAGTTTCTTTCGATTGTTGTCTTGACTTTTGCCTTTGAAATAATACAGTTTGGTTTCGCAATCGGAAGAGCTGACATTACCGACATACTCACCAACACGCTCGGCGGGATAATCGGGATTGGTATTTATGCCGTGCTGTCCAAGGTCTTAAAAGGCAGGACAAATAAGGTTATCAATATACTTGCCGCAGTATTCACCATTTTGGCATGCATGCTTGTTGCTTTCCTTTTGGTAAGCCACCGATGGGTGCGTATTAAATAGATTGCTGCTGCACAACAACAAGGCATGCTGGCGAAATGTAAGGGGGAGTGACTCTTTATGACAAATGAACGGGTGTACAAGATGGCGTTTTCGAGCGTCTATCCGCTGCTGGTCCAAAAAGCGGAGCGCAAAGGGCGCACCAAGTTCGAGGTTGATGCTGTGATTTGCTGGCTGACGGGGTATGATGATTCCGGCTTGCAAGCGCAAATTTCGAAGAATGTTGATTATGAAACTTTCTTTCGGGAAGCCCCGGAGATCAATCCCAACGTTACCAAAATTACAGGTGTGATTTGCGGGTATCGCGTGGAGAACATCGAAGATCCGCTTATGCAAAAAGTTCGCTGGCTTGACAAGCTTGTTGACGAATTGGCAAAAGGCAAGCCGATGGAGAAGGTTTTGCGGACCTGAAGGTGAATGGTGCTGCGTAAGCGGAGATGGCAATGTTCGAACCCACATATGTGCTGTATGTGAGAGGAAATTCATAACCCCAAAAAGGAGTGCGAGAATGCCGCAAGCAAGAAAGATGCTAAGAGACTGGAATGCACCATATATTCAGTCGCTTATGAAATTGATTGAGACCCAGAGCAAGGCAACCCTCGCCGCTTGGGCAGTTGATTATGCCCGGCAGGTTATGCTGCCGCTTTGGAGCAAGCACTACCCGGACGATAGGCGGCCTCAGTATGCGCTGGACGCTGCCCGCACGTGGTTATCGGGAGCAATCAAACTGCCCATGGCGAAAGCGGCGATCCTTGCGTGCCATGCGGCCGCCCGTGAAGCAGGCGCAATTCCTGCTGCGCAGGCGGCGGCCAGGACAATAGGCCAATGCGCGTCGACCATCCATTCGGCAAGGCACTGCATCGGCCTTGCTTTTTACGGAGCCTTGGCGGTCGCATATGACCGGCTTGGGGCTGACGCACCGTGGGGACAAATCGAGCAATGCGCCGCCGAAGCGTGCGGGCGTATGGAAGATGCCCTGAATGCCATTGCCGTGGAGAACGAGCCGAACCCGGCGAAAATCAACTGGAAATGCTGACAGAGGCCCATGAGGGCAGTGCGTTCTGCAAGGAATGCCATAGATAAAAAACATTGGACCATGCTGCTCTTTCTTTAGCTGCAAGCTATCACGATGAGAAATTTTCGTACGGTTTAGTCGAAATGACTGTCGAAGGAGGAGAGGGGTAAGGTATGGATTATTCGAATTTCTCAAGAGAGCAGCTGATAGATCGTGTTGAAGAGCTTGAGGCGTTAACACGAGAATTGCTGAAGGAAAAAGAACAGGAAGCCAGGCTTGAGTATGCCTGGACAGGCAACCTTGGCCATTGGTATTGGAATATTAAGACCAATGAGGTGACGTTTAACCCGCTCAAAGTAACCACGCTGGGTTATGACAAAAGTGAAATACCAGAGAAAGTTACCTATCAGTTTTTTACGAACAAGCTGCATCCGGAGGATTACGCTAAAATCATGGATGCTATGCGCAATCACTTGAACGGAAGCGCAAATGTATATGAGGTTGAGTATCGCATTCAGACAAAAGACGGGAAATATAAATGGTACTATGATCGTGGGAAAATAACACAGTATGATATGCATGGTAAACCGTTAATGCTTGCTGGAATTGTTTTTGACATAACCGAAAAGAAAGAGACCCAGCTGGAGCTGGAATATAAGAACAGAATTCTGGCTGAAATGTCATCGATTGATGGATTGACAAAAATCAGCAATCATAGAACATTGATTGCAAAATTGAAGGTTGGAGTATTGGAGGCAAGCAGAACAAACGGCCCTTTATCAATTGCTTTATTTGATATAGACGATTTTAAACAGGTAAATGACAGCAAAGGTCATGTCTATGGTGACCAAGTGCTCGTTGATATTGCGGAGATTATCAACAAGAACATTAGGGATACCGATTTGGCGGGGAGATATGGCGGGGAAGAGTTTATGGTTATTTTTGCAAATGCTGATCTTGTTACAGCCTCAAATATCGCAGAGCGTATCAGAAAAGCGATTGAAAACAATCTTTTTTGTGATGGAATAGCTGTAACAATCAGCGGTGGAGTAAAGCAGTATATGGGGGAAAACCTGACGCAATTTATTCACGAAGCAGACAAGAACTTGTATGAAGCAAAAAAGAACGGGAAAAACCAGATCATATCAAAATAATTTGATTTCGCGGCGAATAGGAAGTATCTGCATACCAAAACAGAGAATCAAGCATAGGGAGGTATAGCAAATGGTAATTGTGTATGAATCAAAGACTGGTTTTACAAAAAAATATGCCGATATGCTCGCTGCAAAGACAAAGCTAAAGGTTTTCAGAATAAAGGAATTTTTAAAGACTCATCAAGAGGAAGAGATTATTTTTCTCGGCTGGATGAAAGTTGGGAAGATACAAGGCCTTGATAAACTGCGAAGACATACTATCATAGCTGTTTGCGGATCAGGTACGGGACGAACCGCTGAACCTGATACTGAAACAGTTATCGCTAGAAATAAGTTGGAGGGCATACCATTTTTCTATCTGCGCGGCGGCTGTCATCCTTTAAAGGAGATGAGAGGCTGGGATAAAATCATGCTGTCCATGTTTGTAAAGATGCTTAAAAGCCGTAAGGATAAAGATGAGAAGCAAGAAGAGGCCATTTCTATTATTGAGAACGGTTTTGATGGGGTGAAAGAAGAAAATCTTATGCCGGTTATGCATTGGCTGTGTGCGAGGTAAGGGAGAGCTATTATGAAAAACGTTGTAATAACAGGCAGTACCCGAGGCATTGGCTTTTCTATGGCAGCAGAATTTCTTGGCGCCGGATGCAACGTTACGCTGTCCGGCAGGGGTGAAGCATTGCCGGAAGCGGCCGCCGCCTCACTATCCCAATACAGAGGGAAATACAATTACATCCCATGCAATGTCCAGATGAAAGATAGCCTGCAAAACCTTTGGGATGCATCTTTGGCACAGTGGGGTACGATAGATATATGGATTAACAACGCAGGGCAAAACGTGCCGCATATGTTAGCGTGGGAAACGGGTGAGACCTACACCGAAAATGTGATTCAAACGAATATTACCGGCATGATATACGGTTCACAAATTGCAGCGGCGGGAATGCTGAAACAGGGGCATGGCGCGATATACAGCATGGAAGGCCTTGGCTCCAATAATATGGTACAGCAAAAAACAATACTCTATGGTACCACCAAGCATGCGCTAACGTACTTTATGAAAGGGCTTGCCAAGGAACTTGAGGGTACCGGTATATTGGCGGGACGATTATCTCCCGGCATGATGCTGACTGATTTCATTACAAAAAACCCGGACGGGGATCAGTCGGATGTTATCCTGAACGAGAAGTTTAGAAGGTTGTTCAATATATTGGCAGACAGACCAGAAACGGTTGCGAAGTTTTTCATACAGAAAATGCTAAACAACAGGAAAAACAATGTCCAGATTTCATGGCTGACAAACAGAAAGGCGGCATGGCGCTTCTTAACTGCAAGATACCGCAAAGAAAAGCTATTATCATGAACTGAGCTTACGCGATGGTTGGCTGCAAAAAAGTGAAAAACGGGCAGAAAAAGTGCATTTTTCTACCCGCCCTTTGGCTTTTATAGAGGATGCTAGGTCTTAACTGTACCCATAAGTTTTAAATACATGTGTTATGCATGCTTTTTATATACCTTCATTGCGAAGATATATGCCACGATCGCAATTCCGGCACACCATGTAAGCGCAACCCATATATCCTTGCCAACCGGCTGGTTTGACAGTAATGCGTGGATGGCTTCCACGATGGAGGTTACAGGCTGGTTTTCAGCAAAAGCGCGAACAACCGGCGGCATTGATTCGGTTGGCACAAACGCCGAGCTGATAAAGGGCAGGAAGATGATCGGATAAGAAAATGTCGTTGCACCGTCTATTGATTTTGCGGACAGCCCTGCAATTGCCGATATCCAGGTTAAAGCCAGTGTAAATAGAGCGAGGATACCGGCTACAGCCAGCCAGGACAGCAATCCTGCCGAGGAACGGAAGCCCATCAACCAGGCGGCGAGTATGATTACCACAACCGAAATCGCATTGGATACCAGCGATGTCAGCACATGCCCCCACAACGTGCTTGAGCGAACAATCGGCATGGAATGAAACCGTTCAAATATGCCGTTTTGCATATCGTTATACATGCGGTATGCCGTGTAGGAAACGCCGCTTGCAATTGCAATCAGCAGGATACCAGGCAGCAGATAATTTACATAATTGTCTGTGCCGGTTTGAATCGCACCGCCAAAAACATAGACGAACAGCAGCATAAAGGTGATTGGCATAATGGTTACTTTGATGATGGTATCCATGCTGCGAAGAATATGGCGCATGGAACGCCCAAACATCACACGCATATCGCCGAAAAAATGTCTATTAGCCGCTTCCATTTATTTTTCCTCCTTTTTGCCGATGATGGCGAGGAAGATCTCCTCCAAAGTCGGCTGCTTTTCAATGTATTCCACCTTTGCGGGGGGGAACAGCTTCTTTAGCTCTGCAAGCGTGCCATCCGCGATAATTCTCCCCTCGTGCAGAATGGCGATTCGGTCGGCGAGCTGCTCGGCCTCCTCCAAATACTGCGTCGTCAGGAATACCGTTGTGCCGCCGCCGGCAAGCTCTTTGACCATTTTCCAGACCTCGATACGGGCCTCCGGGTCCAGCCCTGTGGTAGGCTCGTCGAGGAAAATGATCTGCGGCTTTCCAACAAGGCTCATAGCCAGGTCGAGCCTGCGGCGCATACCACCGGAATATGCAGACACCTTGCGGTTTGCGGCTTCGGTTAAACCAAAGCGTTTTAACATATCCTCCGCAATCTGCCGCGGATTTTTTAGGTGCCGCAGCTTGGCAATCATGATAAGGTTCTCCTGCCCGGTCAAAATCTCGTCTACGGCGGCAAACTGCCCGGTCAGGCTTATCGACTGCCGCACGCTGTCGGGGTTGGACATAATATGAAATCCGTTTACGGAGGCGGTTCCTCCATCCGGTTTCAGCAGGGTAGTTAATATCTTGACGATCGTTGTCTTACCCGCGCCGTTGGAGCCCAGCAGGGCAAAAATGCTGCCCTTTTCCACCTCAAAATCCACGCTCTTGAGGACTTTTGTGGCCTTGAAGGATTTTTGCAGCCCCTTCACTTGAATTGCGGTTTCTGTCATTTTGAATCCTTCACCTTTCCCAGCTTTTTCAGTATGTCACGGTTGAGTGCCTCTCGCCAGTTTTCTGTGTATGTGCTGGCGCTGCGAAGAAGCTCTTCACAGAAGGCGGCCACGTCCTCGCCGGTAATCTCCAAAATATGCTTACCGTTTGCCGCGCCGTCCTCAAACAGTTCTATCAGGTCATAATGGATCTTCAGCATGTCATAACCGGCTCCCGCCGCGAACATCCACATATGCCCTTGGATTTTCTTGAATACGTATTGGTAGTCTTCCGGCAGAGCCGCCACCCTTGCCATCTGCTGCTTGTACTCGCGCTTGCTCTCAATCATTTTTTTGATATTGAAGTAGTTATCAAAAAAGTCAGACATTTGCTTGCTCCTCCTTTAATTGGCTGATTTTCGACCCGACGAACTCCCACTTTTCCCAGAACCTTCGCAGCTCCTCACGCCCCGCGTCGTTGAGCACGTAAAACTTGCGCGGCGGGCCCATATCGGACGGTTTTTTTTCAATGTCCACCAGTTTGTTTTTTTCAAGCCGTACCAAAATGGTATAGACCGTTCCTTCCACAACATCTGTGAAGCCGAGGGCGTTCAGCCGCCGCGTAATTTCGTAACCGTAGGTTTCTTTGCGGCTTATAATTTCCAGGACGCAGCCCTCGAGCACGCCTTTAAGCATTTCTGTTAAGTCTTCCAGTGTGATCACCCCTTGCTATTCTGTATGACTGATATTAAGTATTACTTACTACCGCTACATAGTAACACGAAGTAGCTGACCTGTCAACAGCCGGTAAAAAATTTTTTTATGAAAGCTTTGCAGAAGATGGTCCGCGCTCTGTGCAAAAATTATGTATGAATCAAAATGAGAAGAAAAGAAAATGGCGCAATTTATGGGTATACTATTTTTATCACACCGAGGACGGAGTGATAGAATCTAAGTATAGAAGCATTAATGAGCAAATTGCTGCGGAAGGCAGTTCCTGTTCGTATAAGGGAGTTGCAATGTATGGTTTTGGGAATCACGCTTGCCATAGCGGCAATGGTTGGCATAATTGAGGGAATTGTAAAGAAACGCAAAGCTTTGGTTATTGCTTCGGTAACTTTATTGATCATCACTGCGGCTGTAATGATTTATTTTCACATGAACCCTTATTAAAGCGCAGTCTTCTGCCTTTCATCATGATATGGCTGGCAGATAAAATCATGGTGATTTGATCAAGGCGCTTTTGTCTGGAGGCAACATGAAAGAAAACGTTATATTTGGGAGGGAGAAGCATGGAAGTTTTTGCAGACTATTTGGCAAGTATTGATAATCCGCAGCACAGAGCCCGCGTAGAGGAAATATTGGGCTGGGTAATTGAAAAGTTTCCGGGCTTGATGCCTAAAATTGCATGGAATCAGCCCATGTTCACCGATCATGGTACATTCATTATCGGCTTCAGCATAGCCAAAAACCATGTGGCGATTGCCCCTGAAAGGGCGGCGATAAATCAATTTTCCAATGAAATTGTACAGGCCGGCTATGATTACAGCAAAGAGCTGATACGAATCCGGTGGGATAGCCCGGTTGACTTTTCGTTGCTCGGAAAGATCATTGAGTTTAATAGAACGGATAAGGCGGAATGCTCAACTTTTTGGCGGAAGTAAAAAGCAGGGTCGCCCTTTTCGGATCGCTTTTTAGCTACAAAAAACGTTTTTAAAGATTGGATTGAAAGCTTCTGAGGAGGATTTTACTATGGAAAAGCAAAATGCACAGGGCATAAAATCCCCGTCCGAGCTAATAGACGAGCGAATTGCGGAATTGGGGGATTGGCGGGGGCGTATGCTTGCCAGGCTGCGCGGCTTGATCAGGCAGGCCGACCCGGAAGTGGTGGAGGAGTGGAAGTGGCGGGGGACCCCGGTTTGGTCTCACGACGGGATGATATGTACCGGGGAGACTTATAAAGGCACTGTGAAAATGACTTTCGCCAAAGGTGCATCGCTGAAGGACCCGTGCCATATTTTCAACGCAAGCCTGGACGGGAACGCCAGAAGGGCCATTGACTTTCACGAAGGGGAAGCGGTGGATGAGGAAGCGCTGTTGGCACTAATCCGCGAAGCCGTTGCATTAAACAAGTCCAGCCGCAAATCTTCCCGTAAGGGATGAACTTATATGGGTTACAGGCCTCTTTTTTGATGCCGAAGGGAAGGCGGGAGGCGGGAGACGGGAGACGGGAAGGGCGCTTTTTGAAAAAAGCGCCCTTCCCGTACCCATCCCTGAAAAACTTTATATTTATATGAAAGGGAGACGTGAAGCAACCGGCTACCCTGAACTTTAATTCAGGTGAGCAGTTTGCAAAAGAACATCGAAGCTGTTTTGAAATCTGAAAAAGGCCAGACGCTTACCGACGTTGACAAAAGGTTGGCCAAACTGCAAGAGGAGCTTTTGAAACGGACCGGTGCCCGAGCCAACTTTGAGGACGTAGCCGAGGAGATTTACCGCCTCCGCGAGGATAAGAAGAAGCTTCAGATGGAAAGCGCAGGGCGGGACGAGCAGAAAAAACGCATCGCCGACATGGGCACTTTTCTGCGGGAACAGCCCACCGCCCTGACAGAATGCATCATCATTTAGGGAGAAATATTTAAAAAACCTATTGCATTTTTCCGTTCTTAAAAGCTGATGCTTTTTTAAAGTTTTTTGCTTAATAGATCTAAATATATTATATAGTCTTGAACTTGCATATAAACTCTCCACTTTATAGACGTGTATTTCTAATTGCACTGAATCGACGATAGATTAATACAAGTATATACTATTCTAAGTCGATGTAATCTTTTATTATATCAATCAATTCACCAATTTCCTTTTTTACAAAACGAGGTGAAATTGCAACTGTTATATAGTCAACAGGCTCATCTATTTTAAAATAATTGCGAGAGATGGCATGTAAGAGCACATTATTTTTATATACTTCATCATTTTGCTTAAATCGGAAAATAGAGTTTGGACTTACACATTCGAAATCCCGGGTCATAACATCAAGTTCTTTTAACTTATCATGGTAAACATAATCAATTTCAGAAATTAAGCCTTCAATAACAGCACATAATAAGTAATTGCCGCTATTTATAAGTTTTGCACATTCATTTCTTTCAAAACATAGATTACTACTACATTTCTTAATTGCCTGTAAAAACTTATAAAATTTTATACTAAATGAAAATCCCAAGTCAGAATGGGCATCAATATGAAAAACTTTGAAAGGTTTCTGCAATCTATTTTCTCTTATCAACTGCTTCCAATATGTATAAGCTTCAACGTGATGTGTAACTACTTTCCCTTTGATTTTATTATTTTTCGATAAGCAACATTGGTTTTCTAAGAAGTTCTCAAAATCTATATTATTCCAAATAGAAATATTATCATCTTCGAGAAATTCGCTTGAGTCAATATCGTCTGTATGTATATCACTTTGAAAAAAATCCATATCAATATCAAGTATTTGAATCATAATCATCTCCTTGCATATAATTGGTGGTTCCTAATAATTGCATGCAAGTTTTATTCTCCGATCGTATGCGTCTGACATATAAAGGTCGGATATCCATTATCAATCGTTAAATCGTCATTGAAGGCTAGTGAATAATTTTGAATATACTCGTTTGTCATGCAATCGATATATCTTATTGCGAAGCTAATTACTGCCCCGTTTGAAATATCATCACTATTAATTTCCAAATAGATTTTTTTAGATTCGTTAACTTGCATTAATTCCTTAAATACAATTCCACCTAAATTTTCTCCTGTATACACAACCAACGTGCTTGCAAAGCCTCTCCCAATATTCCTAAGCTGTATTGAATAAAGCGAAGCGTTTACTTTTGTGGCAGTTTGCTTTGATTTATGGATTTTATAGATTCTGCTATGATTAGCATCCTTCTCATCAACAAGTCTTTTGACTTCTGCCATTAAAAAAGGCATGTGCTCTATCCGGCTTTTTGATACATCAGAATTACGATAGTATTTAATCGTCCAAACCACACCAATGACTGTTAATGTACCAGAAATAACACCACCAATAATTCCGCCCCAATACGAAGCAATTGAACTGAGCCAAGTTGCATTTGAATCATTTGTAACTGATAAACTATTGATGGAACACTTTATCAGTAGTTGAATCCCAATTGATAAAATAGCAATCAAGGCAATTAGACCTACTATTAACAAAACCTTACTTACTATATGCTTACGCTTTCTTTCTATGGGAATGCCAAACCGCTCTTCCTTAATTGAAATTTTCATCACTATCTCCTAATATCATATAATTATCGCTCATATATCCCGACCTGTTCACACACACACTTTAAAACCCGAAAAACATCTATCCTGTCCTGTCGTGAAAGCCCGTTATCAATCCTGTCCTCTCGCGAACGGAATCCGACCCGATAGACTGATTCTCGTTAACGGGCAAAATCACGTTTTGAGAGTACAATATAGAAATCCAAAAATCGCAGAAATGGCTTATTTACTGGGCTTTCGGTACATTCACTCTTTCACCTTTGACATCATTCCACGCACTCAACGTGATTTACAAAAGGGAACATCCTGCATAGAATAATGGAGAATATAATTATACCATTTATTATCACTTCTGCATACAAAAACCAGCTGCTGCGCTTAAACTTGACCAGCCTGTTATCTCTTATAAAGTTTTTTAGGGATGGGTACGGGAAGGGCGCTTTTTTCAAAAAGCGCCCTTCCCGCCATTGTTTCCCTATGCTTTGATTCCGCATGCGGAGCCAGCCCGCCGCAATCCCTCAATCCATCAATCCCAGCATTTCATCCCGCAGTTCCTTGCGGCTGGGGTAATTCTTATAGTAGCGGCGGAGGATGGTATCGTTTGTGACGTAGTTGCGGAAGGTGGCCACGTTTCTGATGAACATCAACACGTTTGTGTCGCCCTTTAGGTCCTTTTCGATGCTGATGGACTTTCCGAACGCAAAGCCGGGTCCGATTTCCTCGGGAACGACGGTGGTTACACTTTGAAGGTCGGGGAAGAAATTCAGGTATTCGCTCTTCATGTAGACGTGACCGTTTTTGCCCTTGACGGTAGCGTAGGTTACCGTTACGCTGTCCCCGGACACCGTTACCGCCGCCTGGCCCAGCACATACATGTTTCCGGCGATGAGTTCAAAGGTTTGGGTGCCATCCTTGCTCAAATCAATGGGGGTGAACATGTACCACAAATCGGTCATGGCCGGGTCGATATCCCGGAACTGGGGCCCGAAGGAGCAGACGGTGTTGTTGGGATACCATACGATCCGTGCTCTGAGCCGGATGCTCGCTATGTCCATGGGGGGCGGGCCGTCGTATAATACGCCGTTAAAGTACCATACCCCGGCTTTCGCGTCGTACAGGTACTCATCGGAAAAATACGGATCATGATACGCCAACTGCAAAAAGTTGTTTTTGCCGTCATACGTTATGATATAGTCTACATTATTGATAACGGTTTTCGTTAAATGACCCTTGGCGTTATACGTTTTTTCCTCATGCATGTCTCGTACGGTTTTGCCCGTATAATTGCCCGCGGCGTCGTAATGCATCAGGATGCCGTCTTCATAGCGGCTGCGCTCCACCAGCACCCCGTTTTCGTAGGTGTCGGTATACCAGCCATCCGGAGAGTAGACCTGTTCATGCCTCAGAAACAGCACGCCATCCCGGTATTCCTCATGAAAGTAGTTCCCGCCTGAGATACCGGACCGGCTGAGGAGCGTGCCGGCGGTATCGTACAATTCCTGGGTGGGCCCGTCAAGCATTCTCGTATTGCGCAGCACGCCGTTTGTATCGTAAATCAGGGCGGTTGTGGAGCCGTCCGGGTTTAGGGTAATGTAGTTGCGCAGGGTGCCGTTAGCATCATAATTGGATTGGGTGCCGTCGGCCTCGCGAATATACTGGGCTTGGATGGCGCCATTTCTATAGTAGGTGGTGGTGCTTCGGCCTGTGATGGGATCGTTGAGTGTGGACATCAGCAATACGCCGTCGCCGCTATACTCATCAGACCCGTTGGCATGGGAGATGGAATAGCCGTTCAAATTTCCATCCTCATCATAGAAGGCGGTCAGGTTGTCCAGCTTGTAAAGGGAGACATGCATGGTATCAAAGTTGAGAAAGAAAATTTCATTGATGTGATTGTTTGCGATCCGCCCGTCCCGGAAATCACCCTCGCCGAAATAGCTGAATTGCATATTGTAATCCGGCGTATTGTTATCAACCGTAATAATGCCGACATAGTAATCCGTGCCCAGTGCCAGCACATCGGCCAGGGAGCCTGTCATGCGCCCGCCGGATAGGGTGAAGGTGACAGGAACGGATTGCGTGCCCGAGGGCGTTTCCACAAAAAAGTTGGCGGATACTGCGCTGTAATCCCCCGTTATGGCGAAGGAGGCGGTACTGCCCGAAAACTGCATATCGGTGATAGCCGGCAGCGTGTAGGCGGGGACAGGCAATTCTCCGGCGGTTTGCGGAACGGCAGCCGCGCCAAGGGCCGCGTTAAATAACAGAAGGGTGCAGGCAAACAAGGCGGCCCAAGCCAATCGCTTTATCATATGTATTCCCTTTCACTTCGCTTATTTTGTTTACAGTAACACAATCAGTCGAATTCTGTCAATAAAAGGATTATATGATGGCTTTGCAAGCAATACAAATGAAAACCCTCTATGATTTGGCATACATCATAGAGGGCTATTTTTGTTCTTCTAGCTAGGTATTTTTACTTTTCCAGCATGGATGTCAGCCGGTTTACAAGCTCCGCGTGCTCCGGCGAGCTTTCCCTGAAATGCCCGACTCCTTTTCCCTCCGGCTGGTAGGTTACCACATTGCGGATGTACAATAGCTGGTTTGTATCGCCCTTTAGCTGATCGGCAATGTTGATGGGCTGGCCGAAGGTGAAGCATTGGGCTGCAAGCTCCTCCGGCTCTACCGCCGAAACACTTTCAAGATCGGGGAAGAAGGCCAGGTATTCCTCGATGATCCTGGCTTTTTTAGCGGAAAGGGTGTAATTCACCGTGACATTCCCTTGCGCCACCTCCACGGTTACCGTGCCGATGACCCGGGCGTTGGAGGCGATCAAGGGGAAGGTTTGCACACCATCCATCGATACATCCAGGGGCGTAAACATATACCATTTGTCTGTCAACTCGGGGTTCACATCCCGGAATCGCAGCCCTTCGCTGCAGGCGGTGTTGTGATACCATACAACCGGTGTGGGCGCGGGTGTTTCCGTCGGCGCGGGGGTGGATTCAGGGGTAGAAGTGGGCATGGGTGTCGGTGTTGGTGTAGGCGTAGGCGTGGGTGTAGGCGTGGGCGTAGGGGAAGGTGTCGGTGTAGCCGTTGCAAGAGTGACCAGATGTATCGTGGCTTCCTTCTGTATGTTATAATCGGAAAGCGTTCTGCTGTCATCCAGCACTTTTCCGGCGAAAATCAGCCTTTGCTCGTCTGGCGGAATGCCTTCCTTGTCCTGAATTTTACCCTTCAAATTTTGAATGGTGTCAGTAGGTTCGACATCCAGGGTGATGTTTTTCCCTGTCAGGGTTCGTACAAAAATCTGCATGGCCAGCGCTGATTGGAACACACAAATAAGTGCCGCTGCGAGAAGGATACCGACGGTCTTACGCTTCATACATCCACTTCCAATTAAAATTTTCCGGTTTGGTTTCATATGCCCCGTACAAAGAAGAAGGGCATTGAATGGTTACAATGCCCAGGAATGAATGTAACACCCCATCCTATATTTGTCAAGGGATACATGCCGGAAAGCAGCAGTGCATGCTAGAAGTTGAACACGCCCTCCCAGTCAAAATCAGCGGAGGCTTCCAGGCTTTTTGGCCAGTCTTTGCACCAGGCGGGAACCTGGGGGTTTTCCACCCTGTCCAGGCTGGGAGTATAGGGCTTGATATCCAGGATGGGGGTACCATCCAAAGCATCCGTATAGGCAATGGGGATGATGCCTTGCGCCCCGGGGGTGGAAAGCGCCTGCACAGTGCAAAGGGCAATGGGGTTGGGCCGGGCAGGGGAGCGGGTGGCAAAGATGCCCATTTGCGCCGGAGCGCCTTTGTAGGGGGAGGGGACGGTGAGGATGTGCCGGGCCTCCGGGGTATCGCACCGGTCAAACCAGCACAGTACCTGCAGGTGGCTGAAGCCCTGAAGGGCTTCAAGGCCGGCGCGAAAGGGTTCATCAATGCACAGGGAAAAGCCTTGTTCATCCGCCTGGATATGGCCAATGGGTGAAACGGTGAAATCCATAAAATCGCCTCCTGATTGTGATTTGCATGGCTACCGTACACCCTGCCACCGTGTGAGGGTCAAGGGGGCAATGGAAAAATTTTTTTCACGAGGGTATGAAGAAAACCGGCCTGCGCTCACCTCTCACCCTTTCTTGACAGGATGTGCCACGGGCTGTATCATGTGGTTACATTTGCTGCAAGCAATTTCACGGAGGATGCTTATGAAAACAGCCAGGAGGACGATTCTTAACATCCTTATCCTGTCTGCTCTGATTTTTATGCCATTTTACGCCCTTGCCCAAACCGCGGAGGACTGGAACCTGTCCTGCCCGTGGAAAACGAAAAGCCAAACCACCGTTTACAGCGCCGGGGAGAAAGGCGATGTTTCGGAACTGGCATTAAGGCCTGTGGCGGATACCATCCCTAAGAATACCTATTGCCAGATTGTAACCATGGACGGGGATAACTGCCTGATTGCCTACATGATAGGCGGAGAAGAGCGGTCCGGCTTTGTTGCAAGGGATGACCTGAAAAGCGCGTATATGCTGCTGCGCCGGGAGGATGGCACCGTAGTCAATGTGCATGAATTGCTGTATAACGGTGGGGACGCCGGAAAGGCTGAAAAGGGCGAGAATGTGCCGCTTACGGTAACGACGGTATCGGAACTGCCCCTCCTTGAAAAGCCGTCGCTGCACGGCGAAACGGTATTGACCGTTCCAAAGGGGGAAGAGGTGGCCATTGCAAGGCTGGGCCTTGCCTGGTGCCAGGTTACCGCAGACAGGAAAAAGGGCTTTGTCCCCACAAAAAGCCTGTTTTTCAGCGGTGCGGCCGGGGGAACCCCTTTTGCCATCGTATCCACGTTTCGCACGGGGGAGCTGACCTTGTGGGAAAAACCGGCGAAGGGCTCCTTCAGCCTGGGCACATATCAAAACGGCACCCTTGTAACCGTCCTGGCCCTGGGCGAGGCGTTTACGCGGGTGCAGATCGGCAAAAAGGCCGGCTATATGCAGACGGACTACCTGGATTTTCGGGAGGCTTGCGATCCGCCGGAGGAGGAATATGTCATCTCCTACCGGGGCAACGACAGGGTGCGGACAACGGTTCACCTGCGGGCGGAGCCTTCCGGGGAGGCAAGGCGCATCGGCGAATACAAAACCGGGATGTATGTAACCATGTTTTTTTATCGGGAGGACTGGTGCGAAATTGAAGTGGACGGCAAGCACGGCTATATGCAGACGGAATACTTGAAGAAGGTCAATTTGGAGGAGCAATAATACCCATCTATTGCCCGGTTTTTTCAACAGGGATTTGAATCTCCGTCAGGTATTTTGCCTCGTCGCTTTCATTCCAGGGGCCCCGGTGGCAAATCTGCCTGCTTTGCCCGGTCATCCGGTACAGGCTGTGGCTGGACAGCCATTCCGCAAAGGAAGCGTAGCCCCCGGCAATGTTTTCAAAAGGCCCGTACACCATGGCGCAGGCCATGTGGGGCACCGCCTCGGTGTACCGGTACACGGCCCCCTCCCGGCCTTCGCCCAAAGCATCCACCACGGTGCAGATTTCCACATCCACCCCGGAATCCTTAAACTCCCCGTCGTGATAGATGGCAAAGCTGAGGCTGCTGTCCATTACCTGAAGGTGGTGGCGGCGGACGATTTCCGTCAGCTCCTTCCAAAGCATGCCTTCGGCAAAATAGTCGGGCAGTATTTTCCGAAGGGACAGGACGGGATAGGCAGGCACACTTTTGATGGTAACGTTAAGGTGGCTTTTCAGCTTTTCGGTGCCCAGGTCCGTCATTGCCGCTGCGATCCTTTGCAGCTTTTCCTGCTCTTGGGCGATGGCGCTTTCAATTTCATGACGCTTGTTATGAAACATCTCCGCCATGGCCTCGGGCGACCAATGGGCAAGGGCGGATGCAATTTCCGCCACGGAAAACCCCGTATCCCGCAAAAAAAGAATGCGATGCAGCGTGGGAATCTGCTCCACCGTATACATCCGGTAGCCGGTATCGGGGTCGGTAAAGGCGGGGGGAAGCAGGCCGGCTTCATCATAATAGCGCAGCATGCGGATGGAAACCTGGGTCAGCTTTGAAAATTCTCCGATTTTAAACATGGCGGCTCCCTTCCATAGAGGGCGGTTCTATGTTTTGAACAACTGTTACAGGCCCAACAGCCCTTGCTCCGCTTTTGTAAAGAAGCGGCGGCAAGCGTTAATAGAAGCATCCATTCTTTGCCCTACTTCATGTATGAGCGGTGCCAATTGATGATTTTGGAAAGAGGAAAGGATAGCGTCTATACGGTTCATCTGCTCATTGAGGTACCTTCGTTGCATTTCATATTGCCGAGCAATCTCCTCCCGCACGGGAATGGAAGATATAGCATTCAGCTCCTTTGCATGGGTTTCCTGCATGGATTTTTCCTGCATGCAAAGGCTGTCTTTATATAAGCAAGCCTGTTCATAGGCATCCTGTATCCTATCCAGATATAGATATGCATACATCATATCCAATCCTTCAAATTCAGGCAGATGGGCAAGCTTTTTCAGCCGGGAGCGGTATTGAATACATTCGTCAAATGTTGCGGCGCTATTTAAATCCGAGTGAATATACGTTTTATATAACTCAAATGTTTTTGAAATATTCTCACGCGTTGGATAGAAGGCATCAAAAGATATTATAGCCGGGATGGACGGCTTGGTAAAATCCCGCACAAGGGAATTGATTTCAAAAAAGACATGTTCCTTGATGATTTTCAGATCAAACACTGAAGTGAAAGGAATGACGTCCAGGCATATTCTGTACAAGCGGTTTTGCGCCCAAAAGCCCATGAACACCACCTTTATCCATTTGTGCTGCAGGTCAATTTTAAAAAATTTATTTCCTTTTACAATATAGCCTTCCTTTTGCATCGCATCGCCAAAGACATCTATAAATAGTTGCTGAGCTTCAGAAGACGCCATACCAAACCATCCTCTCTTCCCCAAAGGAATCTCCTGTATTATTATTTTCCATAATGATCCGCGAAACCTCTTGGTATGTTAACTGTCAAGCAAAATAAGGAAGGCGAAGAAAGGCAGCCAGGATGGAATCAAAATTGCATTGACCCTCGCCGGCTTTGGTAGCTCCTTTTCAGGCTCCTTTGATTATGGTATGATGTCACCGGAAAAGGGGGAAGCCTGTGGACAAACTATCCTACACCTTGACAAGGAAGGCCGTAAAGAACATCAACCTCAGGGTGCGCCCGGACGGCAGCATCGCTGTGTCCGCTCCCCCCGGTGCGCCCAGACGGGTGATTGACGATTTTGTGAAAAGCCGCCGGGAGTGGATTGAAAAGGCGCAAAAGCGGACCTCGAACCGCCCCCTGCCCCCCTGGGCACAGGAGGTTTTCGGGGAGGGGATCACCCTTTCTATCCTGGGGGAACCGTATATATTGCATATCGTCCCCGGTAAAAAAGCCCGGGTGGATTTTGAACCTCATGCGGTTGTGCTTCACACGCCAAGCCCGCAGGATACCGAAAAGTGCCGCAGGCAGCTGAAAAGCGGCTGGGAAAAGCGGTGCCTGGAGGTGTTCGCCCTCATTGTGGCGGCCCAGGAGAAAAAGATCTTTCAGAAGGTTCCGCCCTATACCCTGCGGGTGCGGGACATGAAAAGCCGCTGGGGCACCTGTGCCATGAAAAAGGGCGTGGTGACGCTGTCCAGCCGCCTTTTGCAATATTCCGAAAGCTGCATCGCCTATGTGGCGCTGCATGAACTAGTGCACTTTTTCCACCCGGACCACGGCCCGGGGTTTCATCATGCGCTGGAAAGCTTGTGGCCCGGCTGGCGGCAGGAGAAAAAAAGGCTAGGAATGGCACCGGTAAATGTTTGATATTAAAACAGATTTCTCAAAAATTATAACAGATTATTTCTAAAAAATGAATGGTATCAAAAAAGGCTGCTGTGCTTATGGTGTATACCAGCACGGCAGCCTTTTGGCCCGAAGACCTTTGAATGGACATCGGCATTTATGTCTTGCATTAGGTATGGGAGAAAGGTGCTTCATTCATATCGTGACGGATTCATCATTGCCTTTGCTTTTATTTGCGCGGTATCGCTTGATGCCGGCACTGATAATGACAATGAGAGCAACGATAAGGAAAGCGCAGGCAATAGGACGTGTGACAAAAACGGACAGGTCATTGTTGCTTGTGCGCAGCGCAGTACGGAATTCCCGCTCAAACATTCTGCCGAGCACTAGCCCAAGCACTGCAGGTGCGACGGGGAAGCCGCCTCGCATAAGGAAATAACCGAAAATACCCAACCCGATCGTAAGAAACACATCGAACATATTTGCCCGCAGCGCATAGGAACCTACCAGGGCAAGAATAACAAGCGCAGCCGACAGAAAGTTCACCGGCACACTCAGCACCTTTACGAAAATGCGGATGCCAACCATTTGCAGAATAACCATCATGATGGTAGCAATCAGCATGGTGGTAAAAATACCAATGATAATGTCGTAGTGTTCGGTGAATAGCGCGGGGCCCGGTGTCAAACCATGAATCATCAATCCGCCAAGAAGCACGGCGGTGATGCTGTCGCCCGGAATGCCCAGCGTAAGCATCGGTATCAATGCACCGCCGCAGACGGCGTTGTTTGCAGCTTCTGAAGCAACGATACCCTCCGGATTGCCCTTACCAAATGATTCGGGATCCTTTGAGAAGCGCTTGGCTTGATCGTATGCCATGAAGGCGGCGATGTTACCGCCGGTGGCAGGAATGATGCCAATGATTGTGCCGATAAGGCTTGTGCGGAGAATATTCACTTTTGCTTTCCAAAGCTTTTTAGGGGAAGGCACAAAATTTTTCATTTTGACCTTCACATTTTTTACGGTGTTCTTTTCAATGCAACCATTCAAAATTTGAGGAATGGAATAGAGGCCGATCAACGCAGGCATGGTTGCAACCCCGGAAAACAAGTTGAAATTGCCGAATGTAAACCGCATATCCCCCCAGATGGGGTCAGTGCCTGCAAGAGCAAGCGTCATGCCAATAAGGCCTGCAATCAGACCTTTTGAGATGGACTTTCCGGATACTGCAGAGATGATGGTCAAACCGAAAATCGCCAACGCTGCGTATTCGGGAGCGGAAAAGCTGGTACAGACCTTGGCCAGCAAGGGTGAAAGGGAAACAAGCACGACCCAGCTGATGAGGCTGCCAAATCCTGATGCAAAGGCGGCCCAACCCAATGCTTCCGCTCCACGCCCGGATTTGGCCATTGGGTATCCGTCCAGTGTGGTAACAACCGCAGAGGGAGTACCCGGAATGTTAAGCAAGCATGCGGAGATTGCACCGCCTGCCATGCCGCCCACATAGGCGCCCAGCATTGTACCGATTGCAGCCACAGGTTCCAAAGTAAATGTCATGGGGATAAGCAGCGCAACCGCCATTGTGGCGGTAAGACCTGGAAGGGCGCCAAAGACCAGGCCCATGAATGTGCCCGCCAGCACCATGACCATGGACAGAGGATTGGTTATGGTGGCGATGATACTATTTACAATGAAATCCATCTGCTATCCTCCTTACCAACCCATTAATTCAAAAATCGGTTCAGGGAACGATACCCTGAAGGCCAAGCCGAAAACCACATACACAATGGCAGTATATCCCAAGGAAAGGAGGAGAACTTGCCACCACGGTTTTTCATTGTCAAGGACACGGCTTTCCACATAAAAGAAAGCGATTGAGCTGAGTATAAAGCCGATAATATTCCATGCAATGGCATAAGCGATGATAAGTCCGGTGGAAAGGATTATCTTTTTATGAATCATCGGCGGCTTATCAACTGTTTCTTGCCCTTGGTTCTGCGCTTTTTCAAGCCTCCTGAACTTTACGAGCTTTCTGATGCCGGTTATCAAAATAAACAGGCACAGGATGATAAGCAAATATAAAATGATCTTTGGGAAATCCATTGACTGCATGCCTTGTACATTGGTGCGCACCTTGGTGGTATATGCGACATATTGAAGGTAGATGGTGGCCGCAAGAATGAAGGAAGTCACACCTATTTCGCACTTTAACTTTCGGATATCCAATTTCTCATCCCCTTTCTTCGAATGAAGATGAAATGCTTGAAGGAGAGCCGCCTCTCCAAAGGAGAGGCGACATTCTTACTCTTACATGCATTGTTGGTGTTTATTTGAAGATCTGCTCGGCGGCAACCTTCAGGCTGTCAAACACACTGGTGATGTAATCGGTCAGGGGCTGGCCGCTGATGGGATTGCTAACAAACGCGCGATTGCTGGCAATTGCCTGCCACTCATCGGAAGAAAGCACGGTGAAGAACATTTCGGAAAGCTTTTCGCGAACCGCTTCATCTATGCCGGCGGGTGCGCCGATAAAGGTGATCATAGCGATGTCGCCGTATTTGAACACGTCATAACCCAATTCAACGAATGTGGGAACGTCGGGCAGGATATCAACGCGCTCACGGGTGAATGTGCCGATAATAATGACCTCACCGGCCTTCAGCTGGCTGAGGCAATCGGCAGGCTTCATGCAGCCGGCTTCGATATGCCCGCCAATGATTTCTGTCACAACGCGGGATGCACCATCATAGGGGATGTTGTTAAATTCGATCCCCGCAACTTCTCCCAACACACCGACGCAGGCCTGGTTTGCGTTATTGTTGCCAGCCTGGGCAAGGATGACTTCCCCGGGACGGGCTTTGGCGTCAGCCAGGAATTCTTCGGCGGTGGCGTATTTTCCGCCGGCGCTGGGAGCCTTTACCACAACGCAAAGGGGATCTTCAGACAGAGAGGTGATGTAGGTTACATCCTTCAGGGGGATGGGCACCTGGCCTTGCGCATCCAGCGCGATGTAAGAGCTGGTGATCAGGCCCAGGGTATATCCATCGGGCTTGGAACTGAGTGCTTGTGTAACACCGGTGACGCTGCCGCCGCCCTCAACATTTTGCACGACAACATTCACATCCAGCAAGGACTTGAAAAGCGGCTGCATTTCGCGAGCCATTAAGTCTGTTGCGCCACCTGCGCTAAAGGGAACAATGATTGTAATTTCCTTCTTGGGGAAATCATCTGCAAACGCCATGAAAGGAACTGTCAGCATCAGAATTGCTAAAACAATGCTAATAAGCTTTTTCATTATGGTTGCCCCTCCATTTCTTTTTGGACCGGATTAACTTTTATGTTGGCAATATGCGCATGCATTTCCTGGTATGCCTTTTCTCCATCCCGCTCACAAAGCGCCTTGAAAATGTTTCTCATTTCCGTTTCAACGGACTTCATGCGCATAGCACGGGATATGTTGGACATGCTTAACCGCTGGGAGACAGGGCGGCATGTGCGAATGATTTCCGCAAGCTCAGGGTTTAAGCAGCGGTCCAGTATTAAATCATGCATGGCCTCATCCACCTCTGTAATGAGAAGCCTGCGATCGTCTTCGTCCATACTCGCATCCAAACGCTTGAACTGCATCGTGAGATACAGGATGTCATCATCGGACATCAGCGGTGCAGCGATTCGGGCGGCATATGGTTCTAACAATTCGCGAATATTGCGGATATTCGCAGCCTTGTCATAGGAGATGGGGGTTACAAAGGTGCCGCTTTGGGGTTTGATGATTACGAGACCTTCGGCGGACAGCCGATTTAGCGCAACGCGAACAGGGACTCGGCTTGTCTCAAACCGCTCTGCCAATTGTACTTCGGATAGTTTTGTGTTGGGGGGAATCTTCAGGAGAACAATCTCCTTGCGAAGTACATCGTAAATGGCATCCTTTTCTGATACTCTCTGGTAGGAATTTTTCTCCAACATCATTTATTCATACATCCATTACATTGATTCTTGTGCTACCTTACGATAGCTCCTGTTCGATACGCATCAAGCGGTTGTATTTTACGTTTCGCTCCCCGCGCACCGGCGAACCCAGTTTCATCTGCTTTGCCTGCACCGCAACCGCGAGATCAGCTTGAAAATCATCGGTTGTTTCGCCAGAACGCAAAGAAGCTGTTACCAGATAGTGATTCCGATGGGCGAAGATTGCCGCTTCAATCGCTTCGGTGACGGTTCCCGCTTGGTTTACTTTCATGAGAAGTGTATTCGCTGCATGCTCCTCAATTCCTCTGTGCAATCGATTGAGGCTGGTGGCAAACAGATCATCGCCTACGATTTGAACTTTGGGCAGCATGGCAGTCAGCTTGGCAAATTCTTTCCACTGATCTTCCATAAATGGATCTTCAATGTAGATGAGCGGATAATCCTGCGTCAGCTTCCTGTAGTACGCGCAAAGGGAATCCGCATCCATCAAGCCTTTTGTCATGCGATAGCAATTTTCTGTTTCCGCATACAATTCATTGGCTGCCACATCCAACCCAAGTTTCAGATTTTTCTCGCAGCCAACTTCCCGGGCGACAGCAAGCATCGTTTCAAAAGCTTCCTGTGTGTCAGACATGGGAGGTGCCAATGCACCGCCATCTTCCTCCACGACGCCATACTTTTGTTTGCATTTCTTCTCAAGAAGCTTTCGCATGTCACACAAAGCTTCCACGGAGTCGGAAAAGCTGGGGAAACCTTCCAGGATCATTAAGTAGTCTTCAAACTCCAGCCCTGATGGGGAGAACGCGCCGCCCGAAATCACCGTTGATGCGATGTCCGGAACCTTTATGGCGGTCATGCCGCCCAGATAACGATACATCGGAAGCCCCATTACCGCCGCACCAGCCTTGGCTGCTGCGATGGATGCCGCAAGTATGGCATTCCCTCCAAGCCGCTCTTTAAGCGGCGTGCCATCCAAAGCGATTAGGGCCTTGTCAATGGTGCGCTGATCAGCCACATCCATACCCGCCAAGCATGTGCTGATGGCGTTTGATACGTTTGAGGCAGCTTTTTTGGTGCCGAATCCTCGAAATCGCATATCACCATCGAACAGTTCTCTTGCTTCGTACTTGCCGGTTGACGTACCACTGGGAACAGATGCCGTAACTTTTAGCCCGTTTGACGTTGTCAGTTCTGCCTCTACCGTCGGCTTGCCTCTGGAATTCAGAATTTCCCGGCCGACAATGGACTGGATCACCACACTCAATCAACCATCTCCTTTCCTTCGATTACGACCACTCGGATGTTCATGATGTTGGTTCCCGTATGTCCTGTAATGAGCGCATCTCCCAGCGTCAATAGCGCTGTCGAGGAGTCATGCCGCTCAAGAACATCAGTGAGGTTAATGTTTAACTCCGCTGCACGGGCTCTTGTTAATCCATCTGAAATGCCTCCGGCAATATCGGTAGGTCCATCGGTTCCGTCACTGTCGACCGATATGCATACGGCAGGGTATTTGGCATATAGCTTGGTAGCAAACCCCAAAGCCGTTTCCTGGTTGGGTCCTCCAGTGCCGCAGACGCTGCCGCGAATGGTTACGGTGGTCTCTCCCCCTGAGATAAGCGCGCAGGGAGGAACAAAAGGCTGCGCAGATTTTGTGATTTCGTTTGCCATGCCGGAGAAATAGATACCCAGATTCATGGCATCTCCTTCCATGGCGGTGGAAATGATGTACGGTTCATACCCCAGTTCCTTGGCCCGTGCCGCAGCGGCTTCGCAGGACGAGCGGGGATCTGCTACGCTGTGAATGTAGCTTTTCTTGTTTGTGATGACCTTGGGCGTCTCCATTTCCGGGTTCTCCCGCCCCTCCAATAAATGCGCCTTAATGGATTCGGGAGCAATATCCCAAATATCGTATTGTTTCATCATATTGATGGCGTCTTCAAAGGTAGTCGGATCGGCAAGGCTCAGGTCAGGCCATGGCATGTCCGGAGGAGCAGTGTTCAAGGTCAGGGTATGTACCTGGGCAGGCTTTGCCATTTCAACAAATCTTCCGCCTTTCATGCGGCACAGATGCTTGCGGACCATGTTCATTTTTCCAATGCTTGCGCCGCTTTTGAGAAGCAAATCGTTTATTTCCTGCAAATCGGACAAGCTGATATCCCCATCCGGAATGTTTAGCATAGCTGAAGAGCCGCCGGTAATTGGCGCAAAGATAATGTCTCTCTCGCCTGCCTTTTCAAGTATGGAAAGTATTCTTTTTGCCCCGTCTATTCCGGCCTGATCCGGTATGGGGTGCCCGGACTCCAAAAGTTCAATATGTTTAAGCCGACGGGTATCACCCTTTTTAATCAGCACAACGCCCTCGGTAATTGCATCGCCAAGCTGCTCCTCCAAAGCGCAGGCAATGGGATATGATCCCTTACCAACTCCGGCCACATAAATATGATCTATATCTGCCATTGAAATTGACCGATCCCCTATGTGCAGGTATCCGTTGGATAAGTGAATAAGCTTTTTCGTTTCCGCGTATGGAATCGCCCGGCGAATGGCACTCTCCGCAATTTCCAGCGCTGCTCTTCTGGTCGCCCGTTGTCCATGCGTACATAGTTCCTCAAAATTTCGGACAATACGATTCTCCATTTGCATAAAGAAAGGGCCTCCGTTTTCTATTCCATTATAACGAACAATTAGACAACTAGTATGTTAGTTCATCAGATGAGAATTGTCAAGTAGTATTTCACAACTTTATGTAACTTTTTTATTGCAGCAATACTCGGCAGCGTAAACGGAACAGAACGGGGGGAAACTTTCACTCCGTCTTATGGTCAGGCATATGATTGACGATTTCGTGAAAAGCCGCCGGGAGTGGATTGAAAAGGCGCAAAAGCGCACCGGGAACCGCCCCCTGCCCCCCTGGGCACAGGCGGTTTTCGGGGATGGATGCACGGTCTTTATCCTGGGAAAGCCGTGCCTATTGCATATTGTTCCCGGCAAAAAAGCCCGGGTGGATTTTGTGGCGCTGCATGAGCTGCTCCACTTTTTCCACCCGGACCACGGCCCGTGGTTTCATCATGCACTGGAAAGCTTGTGGCCCAATTGGCGGCAGGAGAAAAAACGCCTTTCCAAAGGACCGGAGGCGGAAGGCTGACCAATTACGTTTGAAACAGGAACACGTCCGCCAGGGTGCCGTCGTCATAAGGCTCGCCCGGGCAGGAGGCGATCAGCTCATACTGCCCGTGGGTGTATTGCGAAATGACTCCGTTCCAGAAATGGACGGAGGCGGTATTTTTCGGGTGGCGCTTCAATTGCCAGCGGCCCCGGAACCGGTCAAAAGCCCAGAAGGCGGCGTACTTCCCCACCCCTCTGCGCCGGTATTTGTGCATAACAAAAAATTCGGCCATGGTATAATCGGTCTTTTGCATCACTTCGGGGTAATCGTTCACCATGAAAAAGCCTGCCAGGTTCCCATCGACTTTGATGAAGAAGGGGAACCTGTTTTTTTCTACCCAGTAGTGGTCCAGATAGGCGTACCCATACAGGCCCAGGGGGCCAACGTCCCGGTTGTCGTACTGGGAAAATTCGTAGGCGTACTTTTCCAGAAGATTGCGTAGGATTTCTTTTTCATAAACGGCAACGGGTAGAATTTCGATGAGCATCATGAAGCATCCTCATTTCAGACGATGGAAAGCAACGCAATTTTACAACAATCTGGAAGGATTGTAAACATGCGGAAGGGAAAGCGTCCATCACTCGTTTCATACTATATGGGATATTCCGGGAAAGGGGAACGAAAGATGAAACGCTGCGCCATGCTTTTTGCGGCACTGATCTTCATATGCTTTTGCTATTCTGCCTTGGGGGAAAGTGTAAGTCCTATCAATGGGTTTCCAACCTCCCCCGATTATGCGGCGGCGGCAAACGAAACCCTCTACATCGAGGCGGGCGGGTCGGTTTACCGGTACGACAGGGAAAAGGATGAGAGCAGCCTGGCACTTTCCGGACTGCCCCCAAGGTCGCCCCTTGTATCCTGGGGAGATCAGCTATACGTATTGAACATGGGGGATGGCATGCTTTCCTTGTTAAAGGAGGAGGACGGCGTGCTTGCGCTGGAAAATTTGACCCAGTTCCATTTGGAGGAAATGGGAAAGGCGGCCGCAGTGGATTTAACGCTGATCCCCCGGGCGGTGATGACGGATAACTACCTGTGCCTGTTTTTGTACCTGGAGGACGATTTCATGAGCCGGGGGCTGTTCGCCTTTGAGCGGAACACCGGAAAGATGACTTTCGAAATTGTGGCGGGGGCAAGCGAGATATGCGCCTACCGGGGGGACGAGGTGCTGGTCTTATGCCAGGGCATGGGTGAAAAGGGTCATATCCGCCGGTATGATGTGGCAAAAGGCACAAATGATGTGTTCGCGGATATCGCGCAGATGGACGCGGGCGGCCTTTGTTATCATCCCGGATTGGACACCGTTTATTTGGCGGGGCTTGGCAGCGTTGACAGGGCTGTCGGGAAAGGTACCTTTCAAACGGTGGCGCTTCTGCGAAAAGACCATGATTTGTATGACGGCGCCGCAGCCGCCGTGCTGCCGGACGGCTCCTATGTGATCCTCTCCCAGAATCAGGGGGCGGAAATGGTGCCGGCGGGCGCACAAAAGGCAGAGGGGGTTTCCACGCTGGACAT
>JAEVYX010000132.1 GCA_023392515.1 Bacillota bacterium
GGGGAAAGTCAAAAAATGCTGCGGAAATGCTTCAAGGCGGAGGGCCGGGCGCAAAAGGAAACAACCTGCCCGAAAAAAAGAAAAAAAAGCGTCTTAAACCCTTGCGTACAAGCCTTATAATGGGTACAATACAACCATGGACACCTTATTGAAATCCCAGATCATGCCTGTTGTTTCCAGGGAACTGGCTGCAAACGGCCTTGCCGCCGAGGGAAAGATCCTGCTGGCGGGGGTGTCCGGCGGAGCCGATTCTGTGGCGCTTTTGCATGCGCTGTGCGGTTTGCGGGAGGTCCATGGTTTTTTTTTACGGGCCGTCCATGTGGAGCATGGTTTGCGGGGGGAAGCGTCCCTTCAGGACGCGGCCTTTGTAGAGGAGCTGTGCGAAAGCCTTCATGTGCCGCTGACAGTGCACCATGCCGCTGCGGGAGAAGTGAAAAAAGCCTTGGGCGTTGGTACGGAGGAAGCGGCCCGGATTGCGCGCTATGCCTGCTTTGAAAAGACAATGGCGGAAACGGGCGCCCATGGCCTGTTGCTGGCCCACCATTTGGATGATCAGGCGGAAACGGTTTTGATGCATCTCATGCGGGGAAGCGGCCCCAAGGGGCTGCAGGGCATGCTGCCTTGTGTTCCCTTCTCTGGGGGACTGCTCATCCGCCCCTTTTTGACATTGCCACGGCGTACATTGCGCAAGGCCCTTCAAGAAGCGGGCTTTGCCTGGCGGGAGGATGAAACAAACGCCTCCCCCGATTGCTTTCGAAACGCGCTGCGCCTTCAGGTTTTACCGGAACTGGAACGCCTTTCTCCCGGATGCGTAAACGCCATGGGCCGGCTTTCCGTTTTGATGGCATCCGAGGCGGATTACTGGCGGAAGGAAGCGGAATGCTGGCTGAAGGGGCGGAGCAGGATTTCGGCCCTGGGGGCTTTTTTGGACAGGAAGGAGCTTCTGTCCGCACACCCGGCGTATCAGCGGCAGATCATCCGTGCTTTTTATGAAAAGACGGTTGGAGAAAAGGATGAAAGCTTATCCTACGATAAGACGGAAGAGCTGCTTGCCCTGCTTGATGGCAGCGGCGGCGCCGTAAACCTGCCCGGCGGCGTGAAGGCCGTTACAAGCCGGGATCGGCTGCATTTGATTTTGCCGGGCACGCCGGAAGCGCCTCAACCTGTGCCCCTTTCCCTTACGGGGGAAACATGCTTTGACGGATTCCGCCTGTTTTTGCAGCCATGGCAAAAAGGCATGGCACTGGGCGATGGCAGAAGGGTTCAGGCCTTGGATGGGGAAAGGCTTTTGGAAGCGGTGGTTCGCACACGAAAGCCCGGGGACAGGATATCCCCTCTGGGCATGGCAGGCAGCCAGCCGCTGAAGGAATACTTGATTGACCGCCATGTGGACCGGCCCTTCCGGGACCGGATACCCCTCATCGCCCTGGGCGGGGAGATTGTATGGGTGTGCGGGGTAGGCCCCGCAAATACCGCGGCGGTCACGGCATCAACGGCACATGCCGTGCTTTTTTCCCTTGAGGGCGAATTTCCCTGGGAATTGCCCAATGATGTTTAATAGAGTTAGGAGATGCACCTATGCAACGCGACGCAAAGCTCTACAACGACCTTTCCGAAATCCTTCTCACCCGGGAGGAAATTGAACGGGCAGTGAAGGAATTGGGAGAGAGGATTACCCGGGATTATGCCGGGAAGGAACCGGTGATGGTAGGCATTTTAAAGGGAGCCATGATGTTTTTTGCCGACCTGATCCGCCATATCGACCTGCCGCTGAAAACCGAGTTCATGGCCATTTCCAGCTATGGCAGCGCCACCAAAACGTCCGGCGTGGTCCGTATTTTAAAGGATCTGGACAGGGACATCGTAGGCCAGGATGTACTCATTGTGGAGGATATTGTGGATTCGGGGCTTACGCTGTCCTACCTCAAGCGGGCGCTGGAGGACCGGGGCGCGGCCTCCATCCGTATCATCACCTTATTGGATAAGCCCGCCCACCGAAAGGTGGAATTGGAGACGGATTACTACTGCTTTACCATTCCCGATGCATTCGTGGTGGGCTATGGCCTGGACTATGATGAAAAGTACCGCAACCTTCCTGATATTGGCGTTTTGCATCCTAGAATTTACAGCTGATGAGGGGCGCAGGTTTGCATTTCCTTCATTAGCTGTGATATAATGATAAATCAATCTGGGTGTTAAGGAGGATCCTGTTTTGAAGAGATCATCCAAGGGTTTTATGGGATATGTCGTGCTGATTGGCGCGTTTATTCTCATCGCCGTTTTAATGAACGGCGGTTTTGGTATGACAGTAAATAAAAGGATAGAATATCCGTCGCTTTTGGAACTGATCAAGAACGATCAGGTGGCCAGGGTCGCCATCCGCAACAACAGCCTGGTGGGCATGCTGCGGGAAAGCCAGGTGGCCCAAAGCGACTTCCCCGAACGGAATTATGACTTTGAAACCACCATCGGCGAGGATTTTATTGAAACCGTGCGCCAGATGGAAGCCACCAAAAAAGGTGTCACGTTGGATGAGGTTTCCGTCAGCGACCTGCGCTTCAGTGTGGAATACCGGGCGCCCATCGTGACACCCTGGTACATGGATTTCCTGCCCTTCCTGCTCATTATGGGCGTATCCATCCTGTTCTGGGTCATCATCATGCGCCAGCAGGGCGGCGGCAACAGCAAGGTGATGTCCTTTGGCAAAAGCCGGGCGCGGATGGTGGACGCATCCAAGAATAAAATCACCTTTGCCGACGTGGCCGGAGCAGACGAGGAAAAAGAAGAGCTTCGAGAAATGGTGGACTTTTTGCGCAACCCCAAAAGCTACATTGATATGGGCGCGCGCATTCCCAAGGGCGTACTGCTTGTAGGCCCTCCGGGCACCGGTAAAACGCTGCTGGCCAAAGCTGTGGCTGGGGAAGCAAACGTGCCGTTTTTCACCATTTCCGGTTCCGACTTTGTGGAAATGTTTGTGGGCGTTGGCGCAAGCCGCGTCAGGGATTTGTTTGAACAAGCGAAGCGCTCCGCACCCGCCATTGTCTTTATCGACGAAATTGATGCCGTAGGCCGGCACCGCGGCGCTGGCCTGGGCGGTGGTCACGACGAACGGGAGCAGACCTTGAATCAGCTCCTGGTTGAAATGGACGGCTTTACCACCAATGAAGGCGTAATCGTCATGGCGGCCACCAACCGCCGGGATATTCTTGACCCAGCGCTTTTGCGCCCCGGCCGTTTCGACCGGCAGGTGACGGTAAACTTCCCTGATTTAATGGGCCGTGTGGCCATTTTGAAAGTGCATGCCAAGGGTAAGCCTCTTGCCAAGGACGTTGATTTTGAAAACGTCGCCAAGCGCACCCCCTATGCCACCGGCGCAGACCTGGAAAACGTGATGAACGAGGCTGCCATCCTGGCTGCCCGCGCCCGCAAAAAGGAAATCAGCCAGCTCATGCTGGTAGAAGCCATTGCCCGGGTGCAGATGGGTCCGGAAAAGCGCAGCCATAAGGTGAATGAAAAAGACAGGCATATGGTGGCCTATCATGAGGCGGGCCATGCCATCGTAGCCCACGAGCTGCCCAATTGCGACGAGGTGCATCTGATCACCATCGTGCCCAGGGGTGTTGCCGCCGGGCATACATTGGCTCTCCCCTCCGAGGAAAGGGATAACCTAAGCCGCAATACCCTTCTGGATGAAATCTGCATGATTCTGGGCGGCCATGCCGCCGAGCAGGTGGCTCTGGACGATATTTATACCGGCTCCTCCTCCGACCTCAAGCGTGCCACCGAACTGTGCCGCCGGATGGTGACCCAGTTTGGCATGAGTGATGCTTTGGGCACCATTTACCTGGGCAGCGACCAGGAGGTTTTTGTGGGCATGGAGTTTGGCCATTCCCGGGAATATTCCGAGGAGGTGGCCTCCCAAATTGACAAGGAGGTCCGCCGCATTCTGGAAGAATGCTACCAAAAGGCAGTGAAGGTGCTCAGCGACAACCTGGAGAAGCTGCACAATGTCGCAAAGGCGCTTCTCAGCCAGGAAACGCTTTCACGCAATGAATTTGTGGCCTTGATGTCCGGCCTGACCCTGCCGATTCAGGAAGCCGCCGCGGTAACGGAGCAGCCCGCGCAGGAGCCGGAAGAACCGGAAAGCCCCCACGCGCCCATGCCGGATATGCGCCGTGCGCTGACCGGAGACGGGGGTGTCAAGCTATAACCCAGCCATATCCCCGGGAACGGGGAAAGGATATCCCTTTCGCTAAAGACAAGGCACCGGTGCCGCTAAGACCCGACCTGCATGTGCATACCACCGCTTCCGACGGGGAATTTGACGAAGCGCAGATAATGGCCATGGCCCGGGAGCGGAACCTCAATTTGATTGGTATAACAGACCACGATACCCTGGAAGGGGTTCTCAAAATGCAGGCCCAGGGGATGGATGCAGGCCTGATGGTCCTTCCCGGCGTGGAAATCAGCGCAGGCGGCGACCAGGAGGTTCACTTGCTGGGCTATGGCATCCATAGCGGCATGAAGCCCCTGATTATGCTGATGGACGATATGCGCAGGGAGCGGATGGAACGGACCGATAAAATGATCCGCCGCCTGCAGGCTATGGGGCTTTCCATCGACATGGAAGACATTGCCCACGTAAAATCCCATAGCCTGGGCCGGGCCCATATCGGCCGGGCACTTGTGAAAAAGGGAGTCGTGGACAGCGTATACGAGGCCTTTGACAAGTATCTGTCCCCGGGGCGGCCCGGGTATGAACCCAAGGAAAAAATTCAGGTTACCAAAGTGATAAGCCTGCTCAGATCCTGCGGCGCGGTGCCGGTTATCGCCCATCCGGGGCGGCTGAAATTTGCTCCGCTGGTTTTTGAAACTCTGCTCAATGCCTGGAAGGACGCGGGCCTGATGGGGCTGGAGGTTTACCACCCAGCTCACGTGAACGGCTCGCTGCCCTACTGGGAAGCGCTAGCCCGCCGGCATCGTTTATTAGTTACCGGCGGCAGTGATTTTCACGGGGCCGATGGCCGGCATATGGACCTGGGCGCCATGCTTCCTTATTGGCAAAGTGCCCACGAAGATGCCGAGGCCCTTCTGGATGCCCTTTATGGTTCTGAATTGTAGGGAGAATAGTGATGTATCAGCAAGGATATCGACCGACGCCTGCGGCCCCTCCAAGGCCCGCCGTGCCCTTGTCCCAGCCGGCCCCCAAAAGCAGCGGCAGGGAAATGGCTCAAAAGCAAACAAGGAGCGGCCCGCGAAAGCCGGCCGGCGGCGGCGCGCCTAATGCGCCCTATGGCGGCGGTGTAAGCAGGCCCCGAAGGAAAAAATCCGGGCTGAGCCGGGCATTTTGGTTAATGGTGATTCTTGCACTCCTTGCCGGAGGCGCATATTATGGCAAGACCTGGCTGGAGGTAAGCCCCTACGATCAATTGTTTGTAAACAATGTGTTTGTGGATGGCATTCACCTGGGCGGGCTGACCGCTCAACAGGGGATTGAGGCCATTCGGCAAAGTGCAGCGGGCCGGGAAAACGGCCTGGCCATCAGGCTAATGTACGGAGAACAGCACTATACCACCATTACCAGCGATATGCTGGCCATATCCTATGATACCAACAGCGCACTCAATCAAGCCTGGACCATCGGCCATCAAGGCACGGTTTTTGACCGCAAACGGGAAATGGACGCGGTGAAGGCCGCTCCGCAGCAGATATATTCTGCCGTTCCCGGCGCCAACACACAGGTGATTGACTCCATTTTATTGAACCTGAAAAACGAATTGTACCAGGCTCCGGTAGATGCGGCACTCCTTACCTTTGATGCCAATTCCACGGACCCTTTTACCTTTCAACAGGAGGTTATGGGTCGCAGCCTGGACATCGACCCCCTTAAAACGGAAATCTACCGCATGGTGGGTGCCATGGAAAGCGGGGATGTGCAAATCGTTCCCACCTATACGGCTCCCAGGGTAACGGTGGAAATGCTGCGGGAAACCGTGGCGTTGCGGTTCCGGGCCACCACCCCCATATCCCCCGACAGCACGGAAAACCGCACCAACAACATCCGCCGGGCTTTCCAGTCCATCAGCGGAAAGGTGCTTGCACCGGGGGAAAAGTTCAGCTTCAACAGTGAAGTTGGCTGGCGGACCACGAAAAACGGTTTCTTTGAGGCCATTGAATATGCCTATGGCGAAACCACCGAAGGCATAGGCGGTGGTGTATGTCAGGCCAGCACCACGCTGTATCAGGCGGCTATCTGCTCCGGGCTGGAAATTCTGGACCGTGAGCCCCATTCGGACAAGGTCAGCTATACCCCCTACGGCAAGGATGCCACGGTGTACATGTCCAGCAACAGGAAGATTGATTTCGTGTTCAAAAACAACACGGAAGGCAATATCTATATCGCCGCATCGGTAAAAACGGATCCATCCAACCGGAAAAGATTCGTATGCGAAGTGGCCATGTATGGCATGTCCCTGGGGAATGTGAGATATGAGCTGGTTGCCGAGGAGGTAAGGACCATTCCCGCCCCCGCGGAACCGGAATATGTGAAGGATACCAAGCAGAAATACGTTACTTACAAGGATGAGGAATATCAGGTAATCAAGGCCCGGGAAGGCCATGTGGTACAGTCTTTCCTTGTAAAGTATGTGGACGGCGTGGAAGCGGATCGCATCTTCGTGGCTGAGGATACGTACAAGGAGCGGGCTGCCCGGATTTATCGGGGCGTTAAAGACCGGTAAGCGATGGGGCTGTCCTTTATCGGGACAGCCCTTTTTTGCTATAATAAGGAGCGTGGGTTTTACATGCAGAAAAAGTGCTTTTTGACAAAGCTGGGGCCCAAGGCTGTGGGGCCGTACTCCACCGCTGTGGAGGCCAGGGAAACGGTGTACCTGTCCGGCATGCTGGGCATTTGCCCCGAAACGGGGAAACTGGCGGAGGGCGGAGTGGGGGCCCAGACAACGCAGGTGTTTGAGAACTTGAAAACCGTATTATCCGAAATGGGCCTTACCCTCCAAAGTGTGGTCAAGGCTACCGTGTACCTTACGGACATGAACGATTTCCAGCAGGTGAACACGATCTACGGCGCGGCCTTTGGCAGCGATTTTCCCGCCCGCACCTGCGTGCAGGTGTCAAAGCTTCCCTTGGGTGCCGCAGTGGAAGTGGAGTGCATTGCCCTGCGGTAAGGGTAATAAAGCGGGCGGCACATTGGAAATAATCCTAAAACGTGCGCACTCGTATACATGAATGCAAAAAGGTGGACAGCTTAACCATATCTGTTAGGCTGTCCGCTTTATTCATCTCATATTGTTTCACCTTTGATGGATGATGCGATATCCATCCGGTTCGTAAGAATCACATCAATGCCCATGGCAAGGTAGTTTCTTATATCTTCGGGCTTGTCCGCATAGTACAGGTTGCATTTAATCCCCCGGGCGTGGAGCGCGTCTATCAGTTCGCGGTCAAACATACCCAGCCAGAACTGCACCCGGAAGCAGGAAAAGCGCTCCGCCATTTCCATAATCGGCAGGGTGTCCCGGGGCAATTGAATGGCACAGCGGTGAATGTCAGGCGCGTGGCGCTGCATTTGCTCCAGTACATCCGGCGAGCCTGCAAAATACACGCTGTCTTCCAGATGATATGCGCAAATCAGCTCCTTCAGCTGGTGAATCAGCCGGCTGCTTTCGCCGCACTCCTTCAAGTGCAGATTCATGACAATGGAACCGCCGAATTTTTTGAATACCTCTTCGGGCGTTGCGAAGAAGGCGGTGCATTCATTTCCTTTTCCCATGGGCATGCGCTTTAACTCATCCAGGGTATAATCCGCGATAAGGCCTGTGCCTTGGGAAACCCGCTGGATGTGCGGGTCATGGGAAACGACCAATTGATGATCCCTGGTAAGGCGTATATCCAATTCGAGCTCATCGGCACCCAAGCCATAGGCGGCCCCAAAGGCTGCCATGGAGTTTTCGGGCAGCAGCCCGGACAAGCCCCGATGTGCGCAATAAGCCGGAAACTGTTCATTAGAAAGCATTTGCTAATCCCCTTTAAGGTATTTCCAAATACTGCGCAGGCCGCCGCCGTGGGTTTGAAATATGGCGGCGCTTTTTGCACACAAGTTTATGAGATTATGCGTTCAATATACAGCGCAACGCCATCCTGATCGGATGGCTCAGCAATTGCCCGTGCCGCTTTCTTTGCCGGTTCGGTGCCGTTGGCCATGGCAATGCCCAAGCCTACGGTTTCAAGCATCTCCACATCATTGCCGCCGTCGCCAAAGGCCATGGCTTGCGTGACCGACAGATTCAGCTTTCCGCACAGTGCCCGAATCGCGTGGCCTTTTGTGCAGCCTCTGCGGTTAATTTCGATGTTGCGCCCGGAAGAGCTGCTCAAGGTGTAGCGGCTCCGGGAATCCAAATCGTTCCAGATCATCTCGCGCAGGTGCGGATCAAAGCGCGGCAGGTTGATTTTTTCCAGCTGCTTTGCGCCGTCTTCAATGTACTGTTCCGCAGTTTCAAAAACAGGCATGGTCCCCTTTGAAAAGTAGTCCCTGTGCCAAGTGGGCATGGTAAGGCTGGTGAGGCATTTATAGGTGGCTTCATCAATCCCCACCTCATTGCCCGTATACCATTCCACAAACAGATGATGAGGTTTGAGAAGGTTCCAGGCGATGGCCGCATCCTCCTGAGGGATATAATTGGTGTATATATGTTCTTTGCTTTTCAAGTCAATGATGTCCGCACCGTTTGATGTGACATAAAAATCAAAGGGCATCAGTTTCAAGCCATCCGGCAAGTGCGCGCGGCTTCTGCCGGTGGCAACAGCCAGCAGTATTCCGTTTTCCCGCATTTTACGAAGGGCACTTTGGGTGCGTTCCGTAACGGTCGTATGATCCTTGGCAAGCAGCGTATCATCCAGGTCAAAGAAAGCAATGCGAATATCCGTAATCATCATTCCTTAAAGCATAAAAGCCGGAACCGGGAATTTGCCAGTTCCGGCATACTGTTTATTTCATGGCCGCCTTGGTGTACCCGCTTAGCATGTGCTTTTGGAATATGGCAAATACCGCAAGAACGGGCAGCACGGACATCATAGCCCCAGCCATGATTTCGTGATAATTGCTCGTCACTTCGCCGCCGAAAGACTGCCTAAGCTGGGTAAGCCCGATGGTCAGCACCCGGTGGGCATCGCTGCTGGTGACGATCTTGGGCCAGAAATAGCCGTTCCAGCCGCCGATAAAGGAGATAAGGCCTACTGTAATCAGCGTTGGCTTGCACATGGGCACCATGATGCGTACGATTACGCCCAGCTTGTTCATGCCATCCACCTTGGCGGCGTCCAGGTAACTCTCATCCACGCTCAGGAAAGCCTGGCGCAGCATGAAGATGGTATAGGCGGATACAAGGTTCGGGAATACCAGCCCGGCATAGGAATCGATCCACCCCAGCTTGGCTGTGAGGATATACAAGGGGATAAAGGTCACCTGGATTGGCACCATCATCGCCCCCAACACCAGTACAAACAAGGGCTGCCTGAACCGGAAATTGCCTTTTGAAAAGCCGTAAGCGGCCAAAATGCCCGTTGATATTTCAATCGTCATCTGTACTGCGGTGACAATCACCGTATTGAGAAAATACTTGTGAAAGGGGGCCCGCTTCAGCACATTGATATAGTTGGCAAACTGCCAGGAGCTGGGCCACAGGGAAGGGGAGGCTTGCAGCACCTCGCTTTGAGTTTTGAGAGAAGAGACCAGCATCCAATAGATGGGGAAGCACATAATAAGCGTAACGAGGGTGGCAAAGATGGCAAGGAGAGCCCGCCGGATATTGCGCCGCAGGCGGACCTTGTTATTGAACTGGGCAGATTGTAAAGTGCCTGATGTTTTTTGCATAATACTGCACCCCTTACGCTTCATAATGGACGTTCTTGTTGGTTATACGCAGCGTGGAGGCTGTGATAATAAGCAGGACCACAAAGAAGAAGATGGACACAACAGATGCCCGGTCAATACGTGAGTCGGTAAATGCAAGGCGGTAAATGTAATAGACAATCACTTCGGTGGCCTGGTAAGGGCCGCCGCCGGTCAAAACGTCAATGGATTGATAGACCTTCATGGAAGAGATGAAGGTGGTAATAAACAAAAAGAGTGTCGTAGGCGACAAAAGAGGAAGGGTGATAAAGCGAAAGGCTTGCATGCCTGTAGCGCCGTCCAAGGAAGCGGCCTCATAATAATCCTTGGATATGCCCAGCATGGCGGACAGATAGATCATCATGCCGTATCCCAGGCTGTGCCAGCTTGTAAGGATCAAAACGGAAATCATGGCGGTGTTGCGGTTTTCCACCCAGCCGATTTTATCCTGCACGCCCAGCATGGAAAGGCAGCTGTTGAGGATGCCGTAATCCTTGTTCATCATCCATAGAAAAATCACTCCGGCGGTGGACATGGCGATATACCGGGGCATGAAAACAACTGCTCGCATGAGGGCATACGGCTTTGTCAGCCTGTTAAACAACAGTGCCAATAAAACCCCCGCAACCAAAACAATGGCAATATTCCCCACGGTGTATATGACGGTGACCGTAAGGGAATTGATCAGCGCAGCGGTGCCCACGGGGCTTGTGAACAGCCAGGTCCAGTTTTTCAAGCCCACGAAATTCCGCGTGTCCTTGATGAGATTCCAATCGGTGAAGCTGATTTTGATCAGGTCCATCACCGGGTAATAGGTGGTAATCAGCAAAAGGAGCACGGCGGGGCAGACGCATAGAAAGTCGGTAAAGGAATACCTGGTTTTGATTGTGACGGCCTGCCTGTTTGCGTGAAAAGACGGGCTCCGCTTTTTTAGAAGCATGTAGTTGACACATCCTTTTCCGGCAAGGAAGATTGCGCTTTAATGGGTGAAAAGTATATCGCTATGCCTGGGCGTGGTAATCAATGCCCGGGGACGCAGGCGGTTCGTCTGTGCCCCCGGGTTTTCACGTGACTGAATGTATTCTCCGGTTATTGATCTGCAAGATAATCGTTGATTTCGTTGACCAGCTTATGCCAGCCGGCCTCCAAATCCACATCCTCCAGCATCATTTCGGCAAGGTTGCGCTCGAAGATGTCGCCGCAGGTATCAAACAGCGCATGCTGGGTCTTTTTCACCATCAGGTCCAGGTTTTCTACAACGATGCGCATGGCGGGCAGCGTCTTCAAATAGTCTTCATATTCCGGGGTGCCGATGACGGATTTGCGGGTGGGCAGGTAGGAGGTGGTCTTTGCCCATTCGATGTTGTACTTGGGCCCTGCCAGGTAGCTGGCCAGCAGGAAAGCGGCGTTTTTCACGGCCTGATTGTTTTTGGCGGGGAGAATCAGCGTGCCGCCGGCTACCATATGGTAAGCTGTTTCGGCTTTTGGGTTCAGGGCGATGGACACTTCAAAATTGGAGCCTGCCTTGTAATCGTCATACAATGTGGTGGTGTACAAAACGCCCATGGTTTCGCCGGCGGTAAAGGCGGCCTGGCAGTTGGAGGCGGCGTCGCTGGAATAATACCAGGTCACATACCCTTTATCAACCCAATCGGCCAACTGCTTGATAAGTTCCAAGGCGGCGGGCTTGTCAAGGCCGGTGGTCATGCCGTCTTCATTGATCATGTAAGCGCCTACATTGACGAACAGGTTGTAGAAATACGCGTTGTCGTAGCCCAGGATGGAGATGGCGGGCTTGCCTGTCTTTTCAAAGACGGTCTTGACATATTCGTCCATGCCTGCCCATTCGGTGGGGAAGGTTAGGCCCAGCTCGTCCAAAACGGTCTTGTTGTAGAAGAACACCTGGCCGGATTCCATAAAGGGGAGGGCCGTCTGCACGCCTTTGACATTCATGGCATCCACAAAGCCGGCGCCAAAGTCGGACATGTCATAGTTGTTGGCGGCGATATAAGGCGTCAGGTCTTCCACCAGACCGCCCTCGGCATAGCTGGTAAGCCGGGGCACGTTGATGATGGCCACGCCGGGCAGCCCTGTGCCTGCAGCATGGGCGGAGACCAGCTTTTCGTTGATGGCGTTGTAGTTGCCGATGTACTCCATGGTAACCGTTACGTTGGGCTGGGATGCTTCAAAATCCTTTACCATGCGGGTGAGGAGCTCGACATCCGGCTCGTTGGAGAGCGAATGCCAGAAGGTGATGTTGATAGGCTCTGTCACCGCGTAGGTGCTTTCGGCCATAGCGCTGCCGACAGATAGAAGCATAAGGGCAGCCAGCAGGAGGGAAACGATTTTTTTCATGGGGGTTATCTCCTTCATTTATTTAACCGCCGTATATCACTGGCGATTATTGACGCATTTTATCATCCCTGCAGCGAACGCATGCAGCCGGTTCGTTGGCAAAAGCCGTGAATACCATTCAAACAGATACCACAACGCTGGATGAATCAATTAAAATATTTTAACAAAATTCGCTTCCGATGGAAACAATTATAGCAATTGGATATTTGTACGTCAAGAGTGTTTTATAAAAATATAGCATTTTGAAGATGGAATTTCCTTAAAATCGTATATTACCAACAAAAAGAGATTCAAAATTTATCAATATGTTTCAGGACGCGGCGTTTTTGCTTAAACGAAAAAACGCCGTGTTGATAAGAATTGATTTTACTTTCACAAGTCACATGAATTAAAAATATTTAATTGCTATTGAAATGCATATGGATTCCCTGTATAATAATGCCATTCTTGAAAACGCCCCGCGAAGCTTGGCATCAATATGTATGGATGTGAATTTCATGAGCAAAAGCCTGAAGGCAACCTTAAAGCAAGTGGCGGAGTTGGCCGATGTATCCCTATCCGCGGCATCCCTGATCCTGAATCAAAAACCGGACGTCTCTTTTTCCAAAGAGACGGTATCCAGGGTCATGCTGGCTGCGGAAACGCTGGGGTATGGGAGGAGCCATACACCGGCGGCACCCCCGGAGGTCTTTCGAAAAAAAGTAATTGCCCTTTTTATGCCGGGCGTTACCGGCAATTACTATACATCCATGGTGTACTCCATCGACCAGGCGGCCAGCCAGCAGGGGTACGATACCGTATGCTTTGAAACCCACCGCAGCAAGGAGAGGGAGCTTCGCGGCCTTTCCTACTTTAGCAAAAGCGATATTGCAGGGATTATATTCACATTCATCCCCCATAACTATGAACTGGTGGAGGAGATTGCAAAGACGATTCCAGTTGTGGTAGTGGGAAACCGGAATCAAGTGCTGCATCTTGATATGGTGGAAACGGACAATTACAGGGCCGGTGTGCTTCTCGCCAGGCACATGCTGGAACTGGGCCACCGGCACGTGGCCTTTCTTGCCACCACCCGGGAATGGTGGGGGTATGCCAGCGCCCAGCGGCTGGTGGGGGCGCAGGAGACATTTCAAAAAGAGTGCCCCCAGGCCAAGCTTACCGTCAAAACGCTGCCTGCGGGAGATCCCCTCATGGGAGAGATGCTGTCCAGCCGGAAGATTGGTGCCATGCTTTGTGAAAGTTGCCTGGAGGATAGGAGTATTACAGGCTTTATTGCCATACATGATTATGTGGCATATGGCGCGCTGGATGCCCTGGCCCAGCATGGATACCGGGTGCCGGAGGACTACAGCGTGTGCGGATGCGACGACATTTTTGCTTCCAGCATTCCGGGGGTTGGACTGACCACAGTAAACCACCACATCCAGGAAAAGGGTGCGCAAGCCTTCGCGCTTCTAAATCGCAAAATGCATGATGCAAGCACGGGAGAGGAACAGCCGTCCGCCATCAGCATTATGCGCGTTGAAATTTTAAGCACGCTGATGGTGCGCACCTCCACGGCAAAGCCCGGGGGGAACGGCAGGCGGTAACGCCCATGATTGCTCTTCCGCCTTGAGCGGATGAAAAACGCCGCAAACACAAAACACCGATCATCTTGCCGGTATTTTGTGTCTGCGGCGTTTTACTTGGCGCTTTTCAGGCCTGAAGCTCGGTAGTAAGGTAGTAGGAATCGCCCCGGTAATAGCTTTGCAGGTATTCGCCGGGCTTTCCGTCGGCGGTAAAGGATACGCGCTCGATGTATATCATGGCGCTGTTTTCCTTTACATCAAGGGAGCCGGCAATTTTTGCGTTGGCATTGATGGCGTAAATCTTTTGCCTGGCCGTCGCCCAGATCACGCCGTATTTCTGGGCAAGAAAATTGCGCAGGGACGTTTTGGAAAAATCGGTGCCATATACTTCGGGGCAAGCCTGATAGACCAGGTGTGCGATCTCCATACAGAGCGGCACACCGTTGGCATAGCGCAGCCGGGTGACCCTAACCAGGGGGCAGCCCTCGTCAATCTGCAAAGCGTCCGCAATGATTTTACTGGCCGGAAGCAGCTCGTTGGAGAGCATGTCGGTAGAAGAGGCGTAGCCCTTCTTTTCCATTTCCTCTGAAAAGTGCAGAACCCGTTTCATGGTCTGCTCCACTTTTCTGGGCTGGACATAGGAGCCGTAGCCGCGGCGCTTCATAATCAGGCCGTCGCTCATCAGCATGTCCATGGCCTTGCGGACCGTGACCCTGCTGATGTTGTAGGTTTCGATCAGGTCGTTTTCTGTGGGCAAAAGTTCGCCGGGTTTGTACTCGCCGGAAGTAATCTTCTCCAACAAGATGTCGTACAGCTGAAAATAAAGCTGTGTGCGGCCGCTGAAATCCAACTCTTTGCTCATAACAATCTCACTTAATATATTATTGTCATGATGTTATTATAATATGGGTGGAGAAAAAAGTAAATCACTTAATCCATCTTTTTGCCAGTTTTTTTGCGCGGATTTGTCAAAATTCCCATTGACAACGAGAATTGGATATGATAACTTATACATGTCTTTGAGATAATGTTACTACATTCTAATATTATACCATTGAAACGTGGTATTATCGCAGGGAACCTGCGAGGATATAAAATTAATCTAAAGGAGAAAAACCCATGAAGAAACTGACTGCTCTATTCTGTGCCACCCTTCTGCTTACCATGGTAGTCTTGGGCGCCGGCTCTACCGCAGCGTTTGCGGAAAGCTACAAAGTCGTTTACTCTATCCCCGGTTTGAGCGCTCCTATCTGGACTGCCGCCAGCGAAGGCTTTAAGGCCAAGGCTGCGGAACTCGGCTGGGAAGCCGAAGTGCTTGACCCCAACGACAACCTGGAAACCCAAATCTCCCAGATCGAAAACGCCCTGACCAAGGGTGCCCAGGGCATCGTGATTACCCCCATCGACGGCGAAGCTGTCTCCACCCTGATGGGCGATGCCGAAAAGGCCAGCGTTCCCGTTATTGCTATCGACCGGCAAGTAACCGGCACCTCCCTGGCCACCGTTGAAGCGGACAACCTGCTCATCGGCCAGCAGATGGGCGAAATGTATTTGAAGACCCTGGGCGACAAGGAAGGCAAAGTCCTGATCGTGGGCGGCCCCCTGTCCAGCTCCGCCACCGTCAACCGCACCGAAGGCTTTAAGGCCGCCATCAAAGACGCTGCAAATGTTCAGATCGTTGCGGAATCCGCCACCGAAATGGACGCTGAGGTTGTTCTGGCTGCCGTTACCAACTACCTGCAGGCGAACCCTGACATCAACTGCATCTTCAGCTGCACCGACTACATCCTGCCCTCTGTCATGACCGCATTGGAAGAAAGCGGCAAGCTCTTTGCTGTGGGCGAAGAAGGCCATGTGAATGTTTACTCCGTTGACGGCGACGGCTTCGGCCTGGGCCAGGTTGTCTCCGGCAAAATCGACGCCACCTATGGCCTGGATCCCTACGCCTGGGCAGCCTCCGCTGTGGAAGCCCTGAAAACCTATTTTGAGGGCGGCAAAGTGGAAAGCAGCATTCTGATCACCGGCAACATCGTCACCGCCGAAACCTTCGAAGAACTGAAGGCCGCAGGTTCCCTCTGGGGCGCCGGTTCCATGGAATAACCTATTCCAAGTTTAATGCGGATGGGCCTCCTCAATCAGGAGGCCCATCTCTAGTGATATTAAGAAGCATGGGTGGCGATAAAGAAGTGGAACGCAAAACGATTGTAAGCATGCAAGACATCGTGATGTCTTTTTCGGGCAACAAGGTGCTGGATCATGTGCGCTTCGACCTTACGAAGGGGGAGGTGCACTCTTTGATGGGCGCCAATGGCGCCGGCAAAAGCACGCTGATCAAGATTCTGAACGGAATCTATTCCCCTGTGGGGGGAACGATTGAGATCGACGGCGCCCCCGTGCGGATCAAAGAGCCAAAGGATGCCGAAAAATACGGCCTCGCCTTCGTACATCAGGAATTGAACGTGTGCCTTGATATGACCGTTGCCGAAAACATGTATATCGGCAACTGGGCGAAAAACAAATACGGCGTTTATGACAGACAGCAGACAGCCAGGAATGCCGCCGCACTGCTTGAAATGATGGGGATTGACCTTGACCCCAACGTGACCGTGCGGAATTTGCGCACCGCGGAAAAGCAGATTATTGAAATATTGAAAACACTCACCCGCAATGCACGGGTGATTATATTGGATGAGCCTACCTCGTCGCTGAATGAGAAGGAAAAAGAAAACTTTTTTGAAATCATCGCAAAATTGAAAGCCAAGGGTGTTTCGATCATCTTTATCTCCCACTTTCTGGAGGACGTCATCCAGCTCTCCGACCGGGTTACGGTGCTGAAGGACGGCGTGAACAACGGCACCTTTGTGCGAGGGGAATTTACAAAGGATGAGCTGGTTACCGCCATGATGGGCCGGTCGGTGGAAAACACGGAATATGTACCCCTGGATCTGCCCCCGGACGCGCCCATTGTGCTGGAACTTAAAAACCTGACCATTGACAAAAGGTTTTCAGACATCAATATGCAGATCAAGGCCGGGGATATTGTGGGGGTTTGCGGGCTGCTGGGGGCCGGAAAGACGGAAATCGCCCGCGCCATCTTTGGCCTGGATCAATTGACCAGCGGCAAAGTTGTGCTGTTCGGCCAGGAGATTGCAAAGCCCCGGCCCGACCTGATGATAGAAAAAAAGGTAGCGCTGCTCACGGAAGAGCGCAAGCTGGAAGGGTTTATCCCCCTGCTATCCATCCGGGAAAACGCCACCCTTTCCATTATGAAAAGATTGAAAAAGGGCACCGTCATCGACCGGAAGGAACAACTCCGTTTTGCCAAGGACATTGTGCAGAGGATGACGGTAAAAATGTCGGGCATCGAACAGCCCGCCTACTCCCTGTCAGGCGGCAACCAGCAAAAGGTGGTAATCGCCAAGTGCCTGGCCAGCAATCCAAAGCTGTTTTTGCTGGATGAACCCACCCGTGGCGTGGACGTTTTTGCCAAGTCTGAAATCTACAAAATATTGCGCCAGGCGGCCGAGGATGGGACCACCATTCTCATTTTCTCCTCCGAAATGGAAGAACTGCTGGCCAACTGCTCCAAGATTATCATCCTCAAAAAAGGGCGGATTGTGAGCGTTGTTGATTCCACCCAGGTAACAAAAAACGATCTGCTGGCGCTGATCGGCTGATGTATAGATGCAATCAAGTGAGGGGGCAACGGAACATGCAAGCATTGGGAAAGATCAGATCAAAACTGGCGGATGACGTGATGCGCCTGGCCATCGTAGCGGCGTTTTTCCTCATCATGCCCATCGCCTCGCCGTATTTCCTGAAAATCAAAAACATGATGAACATCCTGCAGAACATTTCCCTGCAGGGCATTACAGCCATTGGCATGACCATGGTCATCATTACCGGGGGCATCGATATCTCCGTAGGCGGCGTTATGGCGTTCTGCGTATGGATTTCGGCATCGCTGATGAAAAGCGGCGTACCCTGGGGCATTGCCATCCTCGTCTGCCTCTCCATCGCAACGCTTTGCGGCGCCATCAACGCGTTCTCCATTGGCGTGATGAAGATTCCGCCGATGATTGCAACCCTTGCCATGATGAATATGACGCGGGGCCTGCAGACAGTTATTTCCCACGGCACCACCCTGACGGGCCTTCCGGAAAGCTTTCAGTTTATCGGCCAGGGGCTGGTCTTTAACATCATCCCGCTGCCGGCCATATTCATTGTGGTGCTTTATGTGGTATCCTCCTGGTTTATGAACCGCACCATTACCGGCAGAAACATCTATGCCGTGGGCGGCAACCCCGAAGCGGCCCGGGTAGCCGGCATCAAAAACAAGCGCGTGCTGTTTTTCGCCTATATCGCCTGCTCGGTCTTTGCCACCATCGCGGGGATCATCTTCATCTCCCGCACCAATTCCGCCCCCGCAACCTTGGGCAACAACCTGGAAATGAAAGCCATTATGGCGGCGGTTATCGGCGGCACCAGCGTTACCTTTGGCGGCAAAGGCAAGATATTCGGCACATTCCTTGGCGTAATCATTGTTGGGCTGATTACCAATGCCCTGGACTTGATGGGCGTTTCCGCCTACTATCAGCAGTTTATCCAAGGCGTACTGGTCCTTACCGTCGTTATGCTTGAGGCCATTCGCTCCAATCACGCGGCTAAGCAGCGTTAATACAGGAGGATTTACCCTTGGCTAGAAATGCATTATATATACAATCCGGCGGGCCGACCTCGGTGATTAACGCATCGGCCTACGGCGTGATTCAGGAATGCAAAAACCACCCGGAGGAAATCGGCCGCTTATATGGCGCAAAGCATGGCGTGGTTGGCCTGATAAGCGGGGATCTGATTGATATTTATGGGCTGGATGAAAAGGATATCCCTCTTTTGACCCAGACCCCTTCCATGGCCTTTGGCTCCTGCCGTTACCGCATACCGGACAGGCAGGAAGGCGAGGCGGATTATGAAAAAATTCTACACGTGCTGCGGAAACACGATATCGGCTACATTTTTTACAACGGCGGCAATGGGACCTTGTGCGCCAGCATGAACCTTTTTCAATACCTGAAAACCGTGGGGTATGACTGCAAGCTGATCGTTATCCCGAAGACGGTGGACAACGACATTGAATGCATTGACCATGCGCCGGGCTACCCTTCCACCGCCAGGCATGTGGCAATTACCATTTCAGAGCTTGCCCACGATCTTCGCTCCTACAACACTGGGCTTATCACGGTGGTGGAGGTAATGGGCCGGGATACCGGCTGGATTGCCGCAGCTTCTCTTGCGGCCTGCAGGGATGGCAATGGGCCGGATTTGATTTACGTGCCGGAAGTGTGCTTTTCCCCGGAGAAATTTCTTAGGGATGTACAGAAAGTGTATGACCGTAAGGGGAAGTGCCTTGCCGTCGTCGCCGAAGGGGTAAAGGATGCAAGCGGGAAGTACCTGTTTGAGTACAATCTGGACGATGTAAAAAATCCCGACCTGAACATGGGCGGCATATCCGCCTATCTGGCTGCCTTTCTGCGCAGGCATTTTACCTGCAAGGTGCGGGGGATTGACCTGGGGCTTATGCAGCGGTGCGCCGTGCACACGGCCTCAAAGCTGGATATTGAGGAAGCCATCCGGTTTGGCAGGCGGGCCGTTGGGGAAGCGCTTGCGGGAGTAAGCGGGAAAATGGTATCCATCCGGCGCCTATCAGCAAGCCCCTACGCCTGCGAGGAAACCTTGGTCGATATTGCGGAAGCTGCAAGCGGCGGCCATCCGATGCCGCGCCATTACATTACCGAGGAAGGCAACTTTATAAAGGATTCCTTTATGGAATATTTGGAGCCGCTGATCGGTGAGCTGCCCGGATACGCCAAACTGAAAATTGTGGAATAGTAGAGGTATGATATGTACGATTATAAAGAGCTGGGTTTAAGCAATACGAAAAAAATGTTTGAAAAAGCCTACCGGGAGGGATATGCTGTACCCGCGCTGAACTTTGTATCCATTGAGCAGTTCAACGCCATCATTGACGCCTGCAAGGAAAAGCGTTCTCCCGTTATCCTGCTGGCCTCCCCAAACCTGCACCGCCAACTGGGCGCTGAAATCCTTGCCCGCATTGCCCAGTCCGGCGTGGACCGCCTGCGCAACGAAGGCGCCGGGGAAGTGCCCGTTGCCCTGCACCTGGACCATGGGATGACCTTTGAACAATGCATGCACGCGATTGAATACGGATTTTCCTCCGTGATGATTGACGGCAGCGCTTTGCCCTTTGAGGACAACATCGCCCTTACGAAAAAAGTGGCGGCCTACGCCCACGAACGCGATGTAACCGTGGAAGGGGAATTGGGCGTGCTGTCCGGCGCAGAAGAAGCCGGGGCTCATGACAGCGGGTTTTCCAACTTTACCGATCCCGCCATGGTGGAGGAGTTTGTCAGGCGCACCAATGTGGACAGCCTGGCCATTTCCATCGGCACCAGCCATGGCCTGGTGAAAATGAAGCCCAACCCGGACGGCACGTTGCCCGACTTGCGCTTTGATATCCTGGCCGACATTGCAAAGCGGCTGCCCGGCTTCCCCATCGTGCTGCACGGCGCTTCCACCATCCTGCCCAAGTATGTGGAAATGATCAACCGGTATGGCGGCAAGCTGGATGAAACCATCGGCATACCGGAGGAGCAGGTGTCCAAGGCGGCCAAGATGGCTGTGTGCAAGGTCAACATCGCTTCGGACGGCTGGATTGGCGCGCTGGCGCTGACCAGAAAGATACTGGCGGAAAACCCTTCCGCCATCGACAGCCGTGTTTTCACCCTGAAAGTGCGCCCGGAACTGGCAGACCTGTATTTGCACAAGATTGACGTGATGGGCAGCGCAAACAAAGCTTAAAAGGAAAGGGATATTTCCGTGGGTAAATATTATATTTGCCTTGAGTTGGGCGGAACCCACCTGCGCCTGGGGATTGTGGCGGAGGATTATTCCCTGGTCCGCTTTGAAAAGCTTCCTACAAAGCGCCTTTCGGATGCGGAGGACAAGATCGGCTGTTTGGCGGAGCTGCTTTGCCCGCTGATCAATGAGGCCGGTAAGGAAAACGTGATTGCCGTCAGCATGGCCCTCGCCTCGCTCATGAACAAGGAGCGCAGCGTGATCTATTCATCCCCCATGGTGAAGGGCTTTGACCATATTGAATTGAAGGCGCTGCTGGAAAAGCGCCTGGGGCTGCCTGTAATCATGGAGAAGGATGTGAACATCCTCCTCCTGTATGAAATTCAAAAGCAATCCCTGCCCGGGGAGGGGATTGTGGCGGGTGTTTTTCTGGGCACCGGGCTTGGCAATGCCATCTGCATTGACGGGAGGGTCTACAAGGGCTTTTCCGGCGCCGCCTGCGAACTGGGGCATATCCCTGTTTCGGGCCTTGATGCCCGGTGCGGTTGCGGCAAGGCGGGCTGCATTGAAATAAAGGCCTGCGGAAGGCTGCTGGATACGCTTTCAAAGCAGTTTGGCTGCGGGGTGGGGGACATTTTTCTTCTGCACGGGCAAAGGGCGGAAGTGCGTGATGTGATTTACCACTTTGCTTTGGCGATTGCGACGGAGGTATCCATACTTGACCCCGCCTGCGTGCTTCTTGGCGGCGGCATCCTGGATATGCCGGGCTTTCCCCTTGAGGATTTGCTGAATCAGGTCCGCGCCCATGTACGGGCTCCCAATCCAAGGGAAACGCTGCGGTTTGCTTTCTCCTCTGGAGACAGCATGGCCGGAGTGGTAGGCGCCGCCATTCATGCGTCGCAATTGATGGGAAAATGATACGCAAATATCATGGCAGGCAATCAAAAAGCCGGGCATTTCATGTGCACGGCTTTTTGATTGCTGAAGAAGATATTCAACGAATGCTTTTGATAACACCAGCGTCCATCTCATGAACCGTATCGCATAATGCTTCAATATCTTGGGTATAGTGACTTGTCAGCAGGATAGTTTTTCCTTTTTCCCTCAATCCTTTAAATAGCGTATGCATATCCTTTACACCTTGGGTATCAAGTCCATTAAAAGGCTCATCCAGTATCAACAACTCTGGATCGTCCATGATAGCCTGTGCAATACCCAAACGCTGGCGCATGCCAAGGGAGTATTTACTTACCGGTTTTCTCCCTGCATTTTGTAAATTGACTTGCTGCAAGGCACTGTTGAGGCGGGATTTGTCAATTTTATGATTGATGCCCTGCAGCATCTCAAGGTTAAATAACCCACTATAATTCGGCAAAAATCCAGGGGTTTCCAAGATCAGGCCAAGGCTTAGCGGGTAATCCAATTCCTTCCCAATTTGCTTTCCGTCCAGAAGAATTATGCCGCTCTCCGGCTTTACATAGCCGCAGATGCATTTGAAGAGAACAGTTTTTCCGCTGCCATTCCTTCCTACAATGCCATGAATTTTACCTTTTTCAAAGGATACCGTTACATCGTTGAGCACTTTTTGGCCGCAATATGATTTGCTTATATGGTTCACTTTAATATACATGGGCTTCCTCCATCCCTTATATGGATTTGCGCTCAATGGTTTTCAGATGGTTAACCAATAGAAGACCCAAGGCCATGCAGAGGGCGATTGCTGCCAACTGGAGAAGAATGCCTGTCCATGGATCAACACCAAAGCCCCCGGCTGCCGAATACCGTTTTGTCATACCCCAATTCATCAGCCCCCATATATGGGAAGGATTTTCGTTGTTGGAATAAGATAAAATACCCAGCATTAAGGGCAGGAGGTAAGCTATGATGGAGATGCGTACATCACGGAAGATCAAGTGAGCCAGCATTTGGAATTGGAGTAACATCCACATCTGCAAAAAGAAGCACAGTGGGGAGATAATAACGAGCCATATCGCTGGGGTCAAAAAGCCATCGGCATCTGCCACAAACATTTGGAAACCCCTCAGCCCCAGCAAATAGCCAATCAATACTGTCATTGCGCAGGAGATAGCCGTGATTCCCAGGGCATATAGCAGACTGGCGGTTAGTTTACCAACCCACCAGCCGGTAAGAGATTGATATCTGTAAACGGTCAGCGACATATGTTCACCTAATTCTCTTTGCATATAGGCTACCATACCAATTAGCCCGGGCAGCATGGCCAGTAACCATCCTGCCATTATGCCAAAGGTGATGAACTGATCCCAATGCAATCCGCCATATACATCCGAAAGCAGCAAACCCAGATTGGAAGTGCCGCTATAGCGCAGAGTATAGCTTGGCAGTGTGCGGATCACAGCAACGCATGCAGCGCAGATAATTGCAATTGGAGAAAGCATGCCCCTTGCATTTAGATAAGCCCGTCGAATCCACTTTATCAATTGTATTGGCCCCCTTATATCTTATTCAGCCGATATCGCAAACCCATAAGGCTTGCAACAAGGGCGGCAGCAAAATAGACAAATTGCTGAAAGGTAACATAGAGTAGGGAGCCATGATAGGAAATTGACGGAACTTGAATCACAGCCGGCGACCAGGCAAACAACGCGGTGGTGGTTTCAAAAATATATGCCAAAGAAAAATGAAGCGAAAATGTAAGCACAAGAGCCAGACCGCGATTGGCTGAAAGGGCACTGAAAGTCACGCCAAACAGGGCCCAGGCTGCCGCTGCAAAGGCAAAGCGAAGCAGGCTGTCAATAACCATGGGGATACCGTGTAAAGCAGCAGCCAAGTTCGCAAAGGAACTGTTCGCCAGCACATTCCGCCAGGAAGTCAAAATGTTTTGATCCATTGGCGACATGACGGCGATAAACCCCACGTAAATCAGTGATCCTGCCAGGCTGGCAATTATGGCGCCTGATAGCGCTTCAAATATTCGGAACAATGCGTACCTTGTCTTTCCTGAGCGTTGAAGAACCAGGCGCAGGTATCCTGTTTCTATATCCTCTGCAATGAAAAGGGCTGCAGGCAGAGCAGCCACAAATGGCAGCAGAAGCGTTACAAGACCGCCTTCCCTTGGCATAAGGTAAAAATACAAAAAATCAGCGCTTCTAAAGTAGTCAACTAAAAACTCCCAAAAACGGGTCGCCTGATGAGGGTAAAAATACGCAAACACTTGAAGGAAGATGGCTATATAAAGCCCCTTCCCCTTAAATACCCGTTTCCATTGCATGATAGCGCTCCTTTGAAATTTAAAATGTTCCGGTAATTGCGTTGATGGCGACGATCCAATCCCGGTAGCCTATAGTTTCACCGGTAGATGTGTTCATATAAAATTTCCGCAAGGTGATTTCCCAGCCGGGCAAAGCAACATAATTGGTATCAACAATATAGCAGGGCTCAACGTTCTTTACCTCGTACCGTAAATCCAAGTTCATATTTTGACCGTTAATCGTATATTCGCTAAAGCGCTTGTCATCAAGAATGGCATATTGCACGACAGATTCTACAGCCTTTTCCCAGTGGACTAATTCTGTCTGAATAGGTGCTTCCTTAATTACTTCATATCCCGCATGGATTTGGCCGGAAATGATCTTTCCCTCTGAGGAAAGAAGGAAGGAGGCATAGTTTTGCGCCGCTTGATCTTCCGTTCCCCGGGATATAAACCTATAAACAGGGTACTCCTTTAGATGCGGGCGGTAGGTGGCTATGTAAATGCCCGTATCGGAAGCATGAAAAAGCACTTGGCAAAAATATTCAAACGTCAGTGGCCTGGCTTGAAGCGTGGCACTTTCATAGTTATATAACTCGTGAAATGATGTAAAAATATACGGCTGATCCTCTGTCTCCCATGCTAAAGCGTTAAGGGCATCCTGGCTGTACTTGGAAAGCGATGCCAATTGTTCCCCTTGCAGATTATGGCCCATTGCAAAAATCGGCAAGCTTGCTGTAATATATTCGTTTGATTTTAGCTGCAAATTCAGTAAACTGCAATCAAATGTGATATCGTATTTCGAAGCATCATCCGTCATTAGGTAAGGCTTAAGCGATTCATAAGCCTGCTTCGGGTTCAGTGGAACTTCATGCACCTTGTATTGATAGACGGGCAAGGGAAAGGGTTTAGGCTCTGCAAAGGTATAAGCTACTGGTCGTTCCGGTTCAAAGGAGGGGGTAAAAGTGAATTGTGCTTCCTCACCCTGACAGCCGGTGAGAAGCAAAAGGTTAAGAATGAGAAATATAGCTGCAGCTGCTTTCATCATGTGGTTTATTCCTTCCATCAAATTGTCTTGGTTTATTATCAAGAAAATTACCTTGGGTCTTAAAGAATGCATGTCGTGGGTATCCTTGTAAAGCATTTCTTATCGTTTGCGCTAGCTTGCTCCCGGCATTGTTTTACAATTTTTCTTTCTTGTGCATTTGTCATCCACCTTATCCTTGGGCATGTTCTGCCATTTTCCCCACTTACTATTTATACGTCCAGTTAAACTCACAAAGTAATGACCGAATTGTAAAAAGTTCCGCCAATTTACAATTGTTTCGCCTGATAAACCTATTCCTGCAGAGTTTTCGCCAAACGAAAAGGGGCTGCCTCACTTGGAGACAGCCCCTTTTGATTGCATGGAATACGCTTATTCTGCGGATGCGAAGACGGCGGCAAAGGCCTGGTGCAGCATATACAGGTCCACCTTGGATATGATTTCAAAGGGCGCGTGCATGGAAAGGACGGGCACGCCGATATCCACAGTGTCGATGTTGCGGTTGGCGATAAAGGCCGCGATGGTTCCGCCGCCGCCTCCATCCACCTTGCCCAGTTCCGCCATCTGCCAGACGATGTTGTTGGCGTCAAACGTTCTGCGAAGATACCCGATGACCTCAGCGGAGGCGTCGGAGCAGCCGGATTTGCCGTGAACGCCCAGGTACTTGGCTACACCCGGCCCATAATTGATCAGAGGGGCATTGCGCTTTTCGTATACGTCGGGGAAGGTGGGGTCAAAGGCCGCGCAAACGTCGGCGGACAGGCAGAAGGAGCGCTCAAAGCAAGCCCGGAGCTTGACGCCCTGCGCCTCACACAAATCCTCCATAAACGTATCAAAGGCCGCGGAGCGCATGCTGGTGACGCCGTTGGAGCCTACCTCCTCCTTGTCCACCAGTACGGAAACCGCCGTTTTTTGCGGGGCTTCGGTTTGGAGGATTGACGTCAGGGCAGCATAGGCGCACACCTTGTCATCGTGGCCGTAGGCGCCGACCATGCTCCTGTCCAGGCCGATATCGCAGGCGTTGTAGGCCGGCACAATGCCAAGCTCGGCGGATACGAAATCGTCCTCGGTAATGCCGTACTTCTCGTTGAAGATTTTCATAAGGGACAGCTTCACACGGTCGCCGCCCTTGGTGTTTGCAAGGGGCCGGCTGCCGATGAGCAGGTTGAGCTGTTCGCCTTCGATACCCTTTGCCAGGGTTTTTTCATTTTGGGTTTGGGCCAGATGGGGCAGCAGGTCCGTCATTACGAAAAGGGGATCGTTTTTGTCCTTGCCGATATTGACCTTTTTAACGGTGCCATCCCGCAAAACCACAACGCCGCGCAGCTCCAGGGGGATCGTCACCCACTGGTATTTGCGGATGCCGCCATAATAGTGAGTTTTGAAATAGCCCATTTCGCTTTCTTCATACAGGGGGTTGGGCTTTAAGTGAATATGGGGCGCATCGATATGGGCCACGGCAATGTGCGCGCCTTCGGACAGCTTTTCCTGGCCGATAACCGCCAGAAAAAGGGTTTTGCCCCGGCTGTTGACATACAGCTTGTCGCCCGGCCGGACGGCATCTCCCCGCTTGAAGGGCCGGAAGCCCTTTCCTTCCGCCAGGCTGACGGCATAGGTTACGGCTTCCCGCTCGATTTTGCCCTCGTCCATAAAGGTTTTATAGCCTTCTGCGTAAGCAAAGCAGTCCTTCACCTGGGCTTCATCCATGCGGTCAAAACCGTTTTTGCGGGAGCTGAGCAGCTTTTCTTTGAGTTCACTCATGGGAAAAAACCTCCTTAAAAGTTTGCAATCACGTCGGCGTTCAGCGCTTTGATGATGCTGGCAGCCAGTTTGACGGCATTTTCATAGTCCGCGAAGGACGCAATGCCATAATGGGTGTGGATATAGCGCACCGGGAGCCCGATCACAATGCAGGGAACGCCCATGTTTGACAGGTGGATGGGCGCGCCGTTTGTGGAGCCGCCGCTGCGGACAGAGCTTTGCACGGGAATGCCCAGTTTTTCGCCCAGGTCCAAGGCGAAGCGCTGAAAACGGGGATGGGTGATCATTCTGGCGTCGATAAAGCGGAGCATGGGCCCTTTTTTGATGGCGGTCTGCACCATATACGGCTCCACAACGGTATCATCCGCCGGGCAGCCTTCAAACACGATGGCCACATCGGGCTTTACATGGTTCGCGGTGACCGCCGCCCCCCTTGTGCCCACCTCTTCCTGGCAGGCAAAGGCGCCTACCAGGTTTACATCCAGCGTTTCGCCCTGCAAAGCGGCCAAGGTACCCACAATTCCGGCGCAGCCCAGGCGGCAGTCGAAGGCCTTGCCGATGAGCAGGTCGTGGACGCTGTCATACTCAAACCGGACATCCGCCACAACAGGCTCGCCGATGCGGATGTGGAAATCCTTCACTGCCTCTTCATAGGAGGTTGCGCCCACATCAATGGTCATATTCTCGATATTCGGCGGCGCGTTGCGCTGGGCTTCGGTCATGTAATGGGGCGGCGTGGTGGCGATGATACCGGGGATGTATTCCCCCAGGCTGTTGCGCACCCGCACCCTATGGGCGGCAACGCCCGCATCCACCCAGCGGCCCAGGGACAAAAAGCGGAGCGTGCCGTTGGGCTTGATGGCCTGAACGATAAAGGATACCTCATCGGTATGGGCGTCCAGCTGCACGATGGGCCGGCCTTCCTGGTTCCCGGTGCGCTCCACATACAGGTTGCGCATCTTGTCCTCGGTGACGGTGCCCAGATCATTCACAAAAGGGCGGATGGCCGCAACCACTTCATCCTCAAAACCGGACGCGCCGGGGGCATTGGATACGGCTTCAATCAGGGACAGCGCTTTTTTCTTTTCCAGCATGATAAAATCTCCTTCAAACCTTGGGCAGCTCTGCGCGGCGGAAGGCAGCAATAAAATCAACAATATAATCGGCGCAGGTCTCCAGCATTTCCTTGCCCCATTCCGCATTGGCGTTCATGGGATGGTCGGGGCCGATCCAGCCGTTTTCCGTAACGGTTCTCGTAATGCGCGGCACATTCACCGTAACGCCCTTGTATGTAACAGTATGAAAGCCCGTAGCCGTAAGCTCCGGGGAAACGTCCTTTAATACCATGGGGTTATTGATTTCGCTCATGTCCACAAGGGACGGGTCGATGGCCATAACGCCCGCGGTCTCCTCCGCGCCGCCATGGCCGCCCTTCCAGGCGGGGTTCATGTCCCATACCATCAGCCACCAGTTGAGCTCTGCCAGAAGCGCACCCTTGCGCTGCAGATCCAGCCCCACCTGGTCGATGGTGCGCATGTTGCCGCCATGGCCGTTTAGGATGATAAACCTGCGAATGCCATGCTGGTACAGGCTTTCCGTAACCCTTGTAAGCACAGCATACAATATGTCAAGCCCCAGGTTGACCGTGCCCGGGAAGGTGGACAGGGAATCGCAGGCGCCGTAGGGGATGGTGGGGGCGATCAATACATCGCCGCACTTTTTTTCAATCAGCTGCAGCAGATGGTCGGGGATCATGGTATCCACACCCATGGGATTGTGCCGGCCGTGGCATTCGATGCTGCCCACGCCCAGAATGACGGTGTCATTGGTGCGCAGGTATTCCTCAACATGGGGCCAGGTCATATTGGCGAGTCTCACGATTTAGCCTTCTTTCGATGCAATTGTATGTTCACCATCCAATAGTGGATAATGACAGGCGACAAACCGGTTGGGAAGCACTTCCCGAAGCTTTGGCTCCTCCGTTTTGCACTTCTCCGTGCAGTAGGGGCAGCGGGGGTGGAACTTGCAGCCGCTGGGGACTTTGATGGGGCTGGGCAGTTCCCCCTCGATGGCGTAATCCTGGCTGCGGTTCAGGGGGTCAAGCTTCGGGGCAGCCTTGGTCAGGACAAGCGTGTATGGGTGGAGGGGCTTTTCAAACAGCGGCAGCGTATCGGAAAGTTCCACCATGCCGCCCAGGTACATCACCATTACCCGGTTGGTGATGTAGCGCACAACCCGCAGGTCGTGGGAGATGAAAAGCACCGTCAGGTTCAGCGAGCGCTGAAGGCTCGCGATGAGGTTGATAATTTGCGCCTGGATGGAAACATCCAGCGCGGAGACAGGCTCATCCGCAATAATGAAGGGGGACTGCAGCGCCAGCGCCCGGGCGATGCCCACCCTTTGCCTTTGCCCGCCGGAAAATTCGCCGGGAAAGCGGTTTGCCACATCCATGGAAAGGCCGCAGATTTCCAGCAGCTCCTGAACCCGGGCGCGCACCTTTTCCCTGGGCACGATGTTATGCACCGTCAGTTCCTCAGCCAGTGTATCGTACACGCTCATCCGGGGATTCAGGGAGGAATAGGGGTCCTGGAAGACCATCTGCATTTTGATGCGCTTTTCTCGCATCTCCTTGCGCTTGAGGTGGGTGATATCCTCGCCGTCCAGGATCAGTTGCCCGTTGGTGGGCTCGTATAGGCGGAGGATCGTTTTGGCCAGGGTGGATTTTCCGCAGCCGGACTCGCCCACCAGGCCGATATTCTCGCCCCGGTAAATATCCAGGGAGATATCGTTGACAGCCTTGAGGAACCTGCGTTCCTTGCGCGCCATGGCGTCGGCAATGCCATATTTCATGGGAAACCACTTGCTGAGATGGTGGATTTCCAAAAGCTTTTCCCGGGTATTCAGTTCGTTTTCAGCCTTCATGCCGCGTGGTTCCTCCTCTCTCTAAGCCTTGATGATGCCCTTGAATTCCGCCGTCTTATCTAAGAAATGGCAGCGGGAGAAATGGCCCGGCGCCACCTCTTCAATCTCCGGGCGCTGCTCCCTGCAGATATCCTGGGCGTACCGGCAGCGGGGGGCAAAGGGGCAGCCCTTGGGAAGCTTGGCCAGGTTCGGCGGCGCGCCCTCTATGGTTTCCAGCTCCGAGCCCACCTTGTCCTGGTTGGGCAGGGAGTTCATCAGCGCATAGGTGTAGGGGTGCCGGGGCTTGGAAAAGAGGGTGACGGTATCGGTAAGCTCTACGATGACCCCCGCATACATCACGGCCACGCGGTCGCACATCTGGGCGATGACACCCAAATCGTGGGTGACGAGGATGACGCTCATGTTCAGCTCTGCCTTGAGCTTGTTGATGAGTTTCATAATCTGGTCCTGAATCGTTACATCTAGGGCGGTGGTAGGCTCATCCGCCAAGAGCAGCTTGGGCTTTGCGCCCAGGGCGATGGCGATCATCACCCGCTGGCGCATGCCGCCGGAGTATTGGTGGGCGTACTCATCCAGGCGGGACTTGGGGTCGGGGATGCCGACCAGGCTCATCAGTTCAATGGCGCGGCGTTCCTTCTCCTCCGGGGAGAGGTTCATGCCATCAAACACCTCATAAATTTGCTTGCGGATTTTTGTAACGGGGTTTAAGGAGGTCATGGGCTCCTGAAAGATGACGCTGATTTCACGGCCCCGAACCCTGCGCATCTCCCGCTCGGAGAGCTTTAATATGTTTTCGTCCTTGTAACGGATTTCTCCCCCCACCACCTTGCCCGGGCTTTTAATCAGCCGCAGGATGGAACGGCAGGTTTGGCTTTTGCCGCACCCGGATTCGCCCACCAGGCCGAAGGTTTCCCCTTCCTGAATGGAAAAGCTGACGCCGTCCACCGCATACACGGTTTCCTGTTTTCCCTGAAACTGCACCTTCAGATCTTTCACTTCGAGGAGCGTATTCTTTTGCATATTTACCTCCCCTTCGCCCGCAGAAAATCGGTAAGGCCGTCGCCCAGCAGGGAAAAGCCGACGCCTGTAATGGCCATAAAGAGGCCGGGGAAGAAGGTGATCCACCAGGCGCGGCTGATGTAGCCCCGGCCTTCGTTGAGTATGGCGCCCCATTCCGGCGTCGGGAGCTGCACGCCCAGGCCCAGGTAGCTCATGGAAGCGCCTGTGAGCATGCACAGCACCACGTCGGAGGCGGCGAAAACAACGGCGGAGCTGATGACGTTGGGCAGCAGGTGCCGCATTAATATGCGCATGTCGCTGTAGCCGGATATGGTCGCAGCCTGGATGTAATCGCTGTTTTTCAAAACCAGCACTTCGCCCCTTACCAGCTTTGCGTAGGACATCCAGCCCACCACCCACAGGGCGATGAACACGTTTTGCAAGCCCTGGCCAAGGACGGTCATGATGACGATCACCAGGATGGTGAAGGGCAGCGCCATCAGCACATCAATAGTGCGCATGAGCAAACTGTCAAAAAAGCCGCCGTAGTAGGCCGCGAAAAGACCCAGCAGGGTGCCTACGACAAAGGGGATCAGCGTGCCCAGCACTCCCATATACAAGTCGATTTTCGCCCCATATAAAACCCTGGCAAAAATGTCCCGGCCGTAATTGTCTGTGCCGAACAGGTGCTGGGTGCTGGGCGGCTTCAGCCGTGCGGTGGCATCGATTTCAATGGGATCATACTGGGTAAACAATTGCGGGAAGAAAGAGATTAAGAGGAACAAGGCGACGATTGTAATACCCGCGATAAAGGTAAACTGTTTTACCCAAGGGGGAAGCATGCGCCTTTTGGGCTGCGCTATATTTTTCTTCATGACAATCCTCCTTAAAGCCTGACGCGGGGGTCAAGGAAGGAATATAGAATGTCGGTGAGCAGATTGATGACCATGACCATAAACGCGAAGAAGAACATCAGCATCTGCACAACGGTATAATCGCGGTTAAAGATGGAGTCCACCATCAATTTGCCAAGCCCGGGCAGGGAAAAGACCGATTCGATGATCACGCTGCCGCCCAGCATGTAGGCCATGCGCATGGCAAGCAGGGTCACGGTGGAGATCAGGGAATTGCGCAAAATGTGGCGGTTTCGGACAGCGGCATTTGTTATGCCCTTGCTCTTTGCAAAGTCCACATAATCCTGGGTGGTGATATCCACTACCGAATTGCGGATGTTGCGCATGAGCAGCGCCATTGTCATCAGCGATTGGGTGATGGCGGGCAGGATGAGCGCCTTGACATGGTCGATAAACGTTTCACCCCAGCCGCCCACAGGCAGCCATTTGAGATAAACGCCAAATACTAGCATCAATAATAGACCGACCCAAAAGGACGGCATGGCAATGGCCACAAGGGAAGCGGTGCGGACGACCTGGTCGCCCACCTTGTCCTTGTGCTTGCCCGCAAAATAGCCCAGGGGAAAGCTGACCAGGAGCGCGATAAGCGTGGAGGCAAATGTGAGGGAAAGGGTAATGGGCAAACGCAGTTGGATGAGCTCGATCACCGGGCGCTGAAACACAAGGGAGGTGCCAAAGTCAAGGGTTACAAGGTTTTTCAGAAAGATGAAATACTGGGTTGTCAAAGGCTCGTTCAGGCCCAGCTTTTCCTCCAATGCGGCAACGGCCTCGTTGGTGGCTTTTTCGCCCAGTATCAGCCGGGCGGGGTTGCCGGGGATGATCCGCATCAAGGCGAAGGATAGAATGGTAATCATGAACAGCACAGGCAGAATCTGCGCAATTCGTTTGAGAATGTAATTTAAGCGTTCCACAGCATTCTCCCTTTCTTAGGACAAAGCCATTAAGAAAATGAAAGGCGACGGCAGGCAAATGCCTGCCGCCGGGCGCGTAAGTTCCATTGCATGGCCCTTGCCGCGTTTGTTATTTGGACTTTGTAATGGTCTTGGCAAAGAAAACGGAGAAGGGGCTTACGTGCAGACCCTGAACCTTGGCACCGGCCGCATAGGCGAAGGCGTTGCGGAACAGTGCGATGGAGTTGGCGTTGTCGTAAATGCGGGCTTGGATTTCCTGGTACATTTCGACGCGCTTTGCTTCATCCATTTCGGCGCAGGCATCCTTGGTCAACTGCTCCAGTTCCTCGTCCTTCAGGCCTGTGAACCAGGCGTTGCTCTGGTCATATTCGCAGGTGAAGCCGATGATGCCGGAAGGATCGATGATGTCGTCCACCCACTGCACAACCACGGCCTGGTGCTTGAGGTTGCTGTACAGATCGCTGAGAGCGGCGCGCTCCAGCAGTTCAACGGTTACGTCGAAGCCTGCCTTGTCCAGCTCGCTCTTCATGAGGATGGCAATCTGCTCGTACACTTCGGAACCGGAACGCACGGAGACCGTGAACTTGACGGGCTCGGTGTAGCCGGCGCCGGCAAGCAGGGCTTTTGCACCTTCGGGATCGTATTCCTGCACCTTCAGATCGGCATTGTGCCACTTGCCCTGGGCTTCGGATACGTTGGCGGCAACGGGAGCGCCATATTCACCCGCAACGATATCGGAAATTTCCTGCTTGTTGATGCCCATCAGGAACGCTTTGCGGACAACGGGATCGTTGAACGGCGCCACGGTGGTGTTGAGTTCAACATAGCGGATCTGGGTGGAGGGGAAGATGGAAAGCGCCAGGGAGGGGTCATCCTTCACCATGTCCACCATGGTAAAGGGCATATCGGGCATTACATCGATTTGGCCGGCCTGCAGCTGCATCAGGCGGGTGTTATCGTCCGAAATGACGTTAAAGCGGATTTCAGGGGTTAGGGGCATACCTTCTACATGATAGTAGGGGTTTTTGACCATGGTGATATGGTCTTCCTTTACCCATTCCTTTACCATGTAGGGGCCGGTGCCGATGGGGTCCATCAGGTAGGCTTCTTCGCCCATGGCATCATAACGGGCCTTGCTGCCTACGACCATGTTAAAGCAGCAAAGATCGGCCAGAAAGGGGGCCCATGCCTGCTTCAGGGTGATTTTCACGGTTGTATCGGTGGCTTCCACGGTATCAATGGCAGCGGCGATAAACGCGTAGGCGGATGTTTCCGTATCACGGGCGCGGTAGAAGGACCATTCCCAGTCCTCGCCGGTGACGGGGGTGCCGTCGGAGAATTTGACGCCGGGCTTCAGGTTGAAGATGTACACCTTGCCATCCTCTTCCACGGTCCAGTCGGTTGCCAGACAGGGGAGGATCTGGGTGCCTGTTTCATCCACCGTCACAAGGCCCTCAAACATTTGCTGAGTGATGATGGCTTCCGCGACGCCGTAGGTGGGTGCGTTCGGCTCTATATAGGCGGAATCGCTCAGCCGGCCGATGATGATGGAATCAGAGGTCTCCTGTGCCAGGGCAATGTTGAGTGAGCCGCATGCCAAAAGCAGCACAAGGATCAGGGATACCAGGGATTTGCAGCGCTTCATTTTTGAATCCCCCTTCATATTAAGTTGGTGATGTGGGTTGCACCATAAAAACTCGGCGCGCTGAACTGCGGGCCGATTCTTTTGCCGTGCTTCCTTATATATATGTGCATATATAGAGAGGTATGGTAAAAGGATGAAATTATGGTATCACACAAGATTCATAATTTCAATCGGTTTCTTGTATGTTTGCTGGATTTTGTGCATATATTGCAGGATGGCATTTTAGAGTGCCATCCTGCAATTTGTACAGGGCAGGCAATTGACAGGCGGAGGGGATGGGGATAGAATAGCTGAAAATGCGCTGTACAGATTTGAGGGGGAAGGTTTATGCGCCTTGCAAAGATGACATGGCCTAATGTGGAAGCTTACTTTCAAAAGAATGATACGGTAATCCTCGGCGTGGGCAGCATAGAGTGTCACGGCAGGCATCTGCCCCTGGGCACGGATACGCTGATTCCCGACCGGCTGCTGGACATGATTGAAGAAAGGCGCGGGGATGTGATGATCGCGCCCACGGTGCCCTTTGGCGTATGCGATTATTTTGAGGAGTTCCCTGGCACCATCGACCTGGGGGATGAATTGCTGTACAAGGTGCTTTCCCGCATCACAAATAGCCTGTACGCCCATGGGGCCAGGCATTTTGTGGTGCTCAACGGCCATGGCGGCAATGTTCGCGCCATCAACCTGGCGGCCCATGATTTGTTTCGAAAAGGCGCTTTGCTGGCAGAACTGAACTGGTGGAAGATGGTGTGGGACATGAACCCGGTCTGGAAGGGCGGGCACGGCGGTGGGGAGGAAACAGCGGCTATTATGGCCATCGACCCGGCGCTGGTGGATGAGAAGGAGCTGCATCATCCTCTGAAACTGAAGAATCTTACCGATGAATTGGTATCCACCCATTTTTCATCCGTTGCGTACAAGGGCGTTTCTGTGGAGATCCCGCGCCTAACCTGGGCCGTAACCGAAAACGGGTGGATTGGGGAAGACCATCCGGAAACCGCAGGCGAAGGCTGGGGCAAGGAAATGCTGGAAGCATGTGCGGACTATATTGCCGACTTTATCGGGGCATTTGCCCGGGCACCCCTTGGCAAGCACTAAAGGCTGGTGGGGGGATTGATCTTAGCGGTAAGGTATGAAGCTGCACAACCTTTTTTACCATACCTTCCGTGTTGATCGCCCTGATAGTTTTATAAGCGCCATGAACCGAACCTCGCTTGATGGATGGGTAAAAGCGAATAAAGCGCAGCCTGCTCCGCCAAGATATTTTACGGGATTCATATGTAGAAAGAGGGTTCATGGCATGACAAGGGATGAATACAAACAGATGCGGATGACGGAAGTGTCCGGCCATTTGCAGGAATATGATACGAAGCGAAAGAACATGTCGCTTCCCCAAAATCAGCGGGATCAGGCGGAATATCAATACCAGTCCATGACAAAGCAGCAGGACGACTGGAAAAGGGCGGGATTTTGGACGGATAACGAGGAAACCGCCTACAGGCTGAACTATCAAAACTACCAGGGGACATCCGCTGATCCCAGCGTTGGGGTGGACCGCAAATATACGTAACCATTTCTCCGAAGGCTTCAAATTGAGACAGATTGATAGAAGAACAATAAAAGCGGGCAATTTGATTTGCTCGCTTTTCTCTTTGATGCGCCTGCTTTTAAATTTTCAGCCTCTTTTGTTGATTTCATCCATAATGAATGATTTTGAAATGTACATGGCCTTGATGATATGCGTAAAGCGGCTGTATTGGGGCGTACCCTCCGTACATTTCTGCTGCCCTTTTTCACATTTGCTGATTATGGAAGATATGGGGCGCAGCGCATCCATCAATTCTTCCTTTGTATATTTGTCCGAAAAAATTTCTTCCGTCAAGAAGGACTGTGAAATATATAATGCTTTTATCCTGTTTTGAAGGAGCGTGTGCTGGGATGTGCCCTCCGCAAATTTCAGCTGCATCTTTTCGCATTGGCTGATTGTTGAGGATAGAAGCCGCAGCGCTTCGGCCACCTCTTCTGCGGAATAGTTGACCATGGCATTTCACCTCAAATGCTATTACGATAGCCTGTTTTGCAATCTATTCGGCTAGCACCCCATGGACGACAAAGTAATCGCCGGCGGAGTTTTCCCGGCAGGTTACCAGGGTCAAATATTGGCTGGAGGTTGTGGGTGACGCGGTACCCATGCCGATATCGGAGCGTGCAAGAATTTTGTTGAGAAAGGATTGCTTTTGCGCGTCCGTTTTTGAGCCAAAGCCGCGCACATCCGCCGCTTTTTCGCAGGTGTATGCGGCAAAGACGTAAAAGGTTTTCTTTTCATACAGTCCGGTCAAAAGGATGTTCCGATGCTTGTTGAGATAAGCGCTTTTCTCATATTGTATCAA
>JAEVYX010000010.1 GCA_023392515.1 Bacillota bacterium
GAGTTGCGCACCTCCATCACCTGGTTGTCGCTGGAGTTGACCCATTCTCCTCCAATCAGCATTTTCATACTGCCGCACCTCATTTTAAAATAACTCCCGGGGCCCCATGCGGCCCCGGGCTTATGAAATCTTCTAGAACGCGGAATCGGGGTTGTAGTATTGGTCGATGTTGGAAGCATTGATGCAGGCCGGCTCGGTGTTGACCAATGCGGGAACCGCTTCACCATTGAGATGCTTCAGGATGATTTCCAGCGTCTTTTCCGCCACGAAGGAGGGGATGTTTAGGCCTGTTGCGCCATACTTGCCTTCCTTGATCAAGGCGAGGGCTTCCTTCTGTCCGTCCGCGGCCGCCAGGATCAGGATGTCGTTTTCCTTGCCTGCGTTTTTCACCGCCGTGTAGGCGCCCAATGCCATGGAGTCGTTCTCGGCTACGATGCAGTTCATTGTCGGCGCGGCCTGGATCATATCCTCGGCAGCGTTCAGGCCGCCTTCTTCAGACCAGGCGCCCCAGCCCTGGGTGACTACTTTGAAGCTGGTGGCATTGAACAGGCGCAGTTGGGTTTCCACAACGCCCTTCACCACACCGATGCGACGGTCTACGCCCAGGAGGTTGCCCTGGTTGCCGGAAAGAATGCCCATATTGATTTCCGTGCTGCCAAAGTGCTCCGCCAGCCAGTTGCCCACCAGCTCGCCGTTGGCCAGGTTGTTGGACTGGATCATGGAGATGTAGGATGCGTCGGGGGAGGCCGAGTTGTCCATGATGAATACCGCCACACCGGCATCGGTAGCTGCCTTGGTGACCGCTACAACGCCCTGGGCATCACAGGGGTTGATTACCAGCACATTGATGCCTTTTGCGATTAAATCTTCGCAGTCGGCCTGCTGCTTGGTCATGTCGCCCTGAGCGTCAGACGCAAAAACCGTGATGCCTTTTGCCTCACAGGCAGCGATGAACGAATCGTTTTGCACCACGAAGTAGGGGGCGCCCAATGTCTGCATCGACAGCCCGATCTTGAGCTTCGCCGTATCGACATCTGCCAAGGCGATACCGGCACATGAGCACAGTATCACAAGAACCAGGGTACATGCGAGAACCTTTGCCAAAGACTTTTTCATTGCATTTTCCTCCTTTTAATTTATCGATAACCGCTGCGCGGCCACCAATGTCACGATTTGCGGGTCTGCAGTCCATGCATGAACACCGCCGCCAGGATGATGCAGCCTTTTATTACCTGCTGGGGGTACGACGCAATATTAACCAGATTCATGACGTTTCCGATCATGGCAAGAATGCATACACCCAGCAGCGCGCTCAGCGCCGTGCCCTTGCCGCCCGCCAGGCTCGCGCCGCCGATGACGACAGCCGCGATGGCGTCGGATTCCAGCCCTTCCCCGATGATGGGGGAACCCACCCCGGAGCGCGCCATGCTGATAAAGCCCGCCAGCGCGCAAAAGACCGCTGAAAGCATATAGGTGGATGCCTTGTAGGTATTCACACGGATGCCGGAGAGCCGCACCGCGTTTTCATTGGCGCCGATGGCTTTGATAAAGCGGCCGTAAACGGTAAAGCGCAAGATAAAAATCATGGCAATCACCACCAGGGCGGCCGTCCATACGGGGTAGGGCACATCCAGGAAGGAGCCTGCGCCGTACTGGAGCACGGAATCCACCTTGATGCGGATCGGCGTGCCTTTGGAGATGATGTAGGCAAGCCCCCGGGAGATGGTCATAAAAGCCAGCGTTACCACAAAGGGTGCCATTTTGCGGTAGGCCACAAAATACCCTTCCACCAGGCCGATAACCAGGCTGCAGCCGATTGTTAAGACAAGGGCCAGAGAAGGGGGCATCCCCTGGTTCATCAGAAAATAGCCCGAGAGCACGCTGCAAAGTGCCACCTGTGCGCCCACCGACAGGTCGATGCCCCCTGTGAGAATCACGGCCAGCATGCCCATTGCCAGCATCATCAGGCCTGCGTTTTGCCGCAGCAGGTTAAAAACATTCATGGGTGTCAAAAAGCGGTCCGACAGGCAGACCGAGACAACGAACAAGACCACAAAAATGATAATGGTATTGTATTGCAGCAATAATTCCGGAATTTTCCGCAGGCCCTGCGCCCTGTTTTCCATTTGTCTATTCATGTCACTTTTTCCCCCACAGCAAGCTTCATGATGTTGATTTCATTGATCGCATCGCAGCGTAGTTCGCCGGATATGCCGCCGTTGTGCATTACATACACGCGGTCACACATGCCGATGATCTCCTGCATTTCGGAGGAAATCATGACGACCGCAACCCCCTGCATGGCAATCTCGTTGATCAATTTAAAGATTTCCGCCTTTGCGCCTACGTCCACACCGCGGGTTGGCTCATCCAGAAAAATGATCTTGGGCGCAATGGCAAACCACTTTGCCAGCACCACCTTTTGCTGGTTGCCGCCGGACAGGTTTTGAACCGGGGTATCGATATTTTCCGTCTTGATTGCCAGCTTCTTTATATAATCATGGACAACAGTGCTCTCCACTTTGCGGCGGATGACCCCCAGGGGCCCTTTTACGGTGCGGATGCTTGCCATGGTGGTGTTTTCACGCACGGTCATGGACAGCACAAGCCCGAGCTCCTTACGGTTTTCCGGCACCAGGGCCAGTCGGTGGCGTACGGCATCCCGGGGATTGTTTATGTGAACTGCCTTTCCTTCAATGAACAAATTACCGGAATACCTGCGGTCCGCGCCAAACAGGGCGTGCACCACCTCCGTCCGCCCGCTTCCGACCAGCCCCGCGAAGCCGACCACCTCACCTTTGGCCACTGAGAAGAATACATTCTTGCACCGCTTTGCGTTCAGCCCCTCCACGCGCAGCGCTTCGCCACCAATGTCGGATGTGCGGGCCGGAAACAGTGTATTCAGCTTGCGGCCGATCATCAGCTCGATCAACTGTGCCTTAGTGGTTTCGCAGGTTGGCATCGTAGAGGTTACCCGGCCGTCGCGCATGGTGGTTACCATGTCCGAAATCTCAAAGATTTCATCAAGGCGGTGGGAGATATAAATAATGCTTACGCCAGATTCCTTGAGCTTGCGCAGCATGCGAAAAAGCTGCTGCGCCTCCTCAGGCGCCAGCACCGCCGTAGGCTCATCCAGCACGAGAATCTTGCAGTCCCGGGAAAGCGCTTTGGCGATTTCCACAACCTGTTGGTAGGCGACGCTGAGCTCGTCTACCGTTTTCCGCGGGTCCAGTTTGAACCCCAGATCGCTGATAATGGATTCCGCCCGCTTGTATAGCTTTCTCCAGCGGATTATACCGCCCCCCTGGCTCAAGCGGTCCAGAAAGATGTTTTCCGCAACCGTCAGGCTGGGCGCCAGTTCAAACTCCTGATAAATAATGCTGATCCCGCAGGTCTTTCCCTTTGACGGCGAACTGATGTCCACCGTTTCACCATCGATTTTGATCGTACCCCGGTTCATCCTGTATGCGCCGGAGAGTACCTTCATCAAGGTCGATTTTCCTGCGCCGTTTTCTCCTACAAGCGCATGAATGGAACCGGCCTTGATGGAAAGCGTGCAATCCGAAAGCGCCTGCACGCCGCCGAAATTTTTGCAGATTCCTTCCATTTCCACCCTGTATGCTGACATATGCAACGCTCCCACATTTCTTCCTTTTGCAGCATATCCCACATGGTTGATTTTGTAAAGTACGCACTATTTTGTAATGGAGGCACAAAAATGTTTCTATATGGCGTTGCTGCGGCCCCGAAAATCGGCAAAATCCATGGGGAATGGGTTAGTCCGTGCTTTTGTGATATATAAACCGCAGGCATCCCAATCCTTCCCTCTTATCTTCCCCTTTGTCCTATTTTGTGCTATATTGGGGGCAACGCAAGGCGAAAAGGATGAAAATTGCATGTACCGACTCATGTTAGTGGACGACGAGCCCGAGATAAGGGACGGGCTTTTGGAGATTATCAACTGGGAGCAAGAGCATTTTGAGGTGGTCGGCGTCGCGGAAAACGGGCTGGAAGCGCTGCAAATTGCGGAAAGCGCAGCGCCGGACCTTGTTGTGACGGATATCCGCATGCCCTTTATGGACGGGCTGGAAATGGCAAGGCGGATGCGCAAAATGCTGCCCACGGTGCAGTTTGTGGTATTGAGCGGGTATGATGAGTTTGAATATGCCCGGCAGGCCATACAGATACAAATCCTGGATTATGTGCTGAAACCCATATCCTCCGGGGAATTTACGCAAATGCTGCGCAGGGTACGCAAGAACCTGGATGAGGAATTCAAAAAGCGCAACGATATGACGTCCCTCAAGGCGCATTTCAGGGCCAGCCTGCCCATACTCCGGGAGCTTTTGCTCACCTCGCTGTTCAACGGCGGCGTATCGGCCTTGGAGGCGATGCAAAGCGCCCAGCGGTACGGGCTTTCGCTGGAAAGCCCCCGGTACGCGGTGGCGCTGTGGCGGCTTCAGGGAAACGGAGAGGGCGGAGACCTGAAGGATGACCCGGAGCTGATGCGCTTTGCGGTGATCAATATTGTAAGCGAAATGCTGGAAGGCCAAATCACCTGCCATGTGTTTCCCTTCAACGGGCTGGTGGCGGTTTTGGTGCTGCTGGAAGACGAGGGGGTAACACCCCTGTCCCATGTGCTGTCACTATTGGATGCGGCGCGGCAAACGGTGAAGCGGTACCTGGACTGCTCCGCCGCCATTGGCGTATCCAGCCCCTGCGATACGCTGTCCCAATTGCACCACGGGGCGCAGCAGGCGCTGTCGGCGCTGAACCAGTCATCGCTCCTGGGCGAAAGCCAGGTGGTGACCATTGCCGATGTGGAGCCGGGGAGCCTGAACCAATTAGGTGCCGAGGAAATGGCGCTGCGAACCCTTTCCAACACCATCAAGCTGGGCAATACCGATCAGGCGCTGAGCCAGATTCATCAACTGATGGACCTGGTGCGTACCTCCCGGGCCTCTTTTCAGGATTATCAGGCGTATCTGGTGGAAATTCTGGTCACCCTCATGCGCACTGCCAGGGACATGGCGGTGGAATGGTCCTCCCAGCCGGACGGGCCTGGGCTGCCGCTGCAAACGCTTTTCACCTGCCGGGACCTGGAAGAAACGGAAACCATGCTTTGTGCACTGTGCCGGCACCTTACAGGCTCCATCCGGGATACGCGGCTGGAATCGGGGCGTCTGCTTGTCCAGGAGGCCATGGAGTTTTTGAACGGCCATTATCATGACAGCGGCATCACCATTGAAAGGCTGTGCCGCCGGCTGCATATCAGCACTGCCTATTTCAGCACATTGTTCAAAAAGGAAACGAAAAAGACGTTTCACCAATACCTGACCGAACTGCGCATGGACAGAGCCATGACGCTGCTCACCGGCACGGACCTGAAGACGGCGGACATCGCGCTGAAGGTGGGTTTGGGCGAGCCCAGCTATTTCAGCTATTCCTTTAAAAAGCACTTCGGTGTTTCACCCTCCCAGGTTCGCAAATCCCAGGGGGAGGAACGGCCATGAACAGAGCGGCCCGCAAAGAGGGAAACAGCCTGCAGATGGTGATCACCGTGTTTTTCATGGGCGGGATGTTTCTGCTGCTCCTGTTTGTCAGCCTGGGGCTTACGACCAGGCTCAGCCACCTTTTGGAGGAAAACGCCATGGAGCGTACCCGGCAAACGGTGGAGCAGGGCAACGCCAGCCTGGGCGCGTATGTGGACGGCATGCTGGAAACCATGGACTTTCTGGGGAACATCGCCGCCGGCGCCCAGGAGGTAACGGAGGATGCCCTCGCACAGGACATGGCCTTTTTGCAGCGCAGCCGTAAGGATGTGGTAGCCATGGCCGTGCTTTCACCGGAGGGCGAGCTCCTCTCCGGCACGGCAGGCGACCTGGCCAAGGCGCCCTCGGAGGTCAAACTGAACGACTGGTTTCAAAAGCCGCTGAAAAGCGGCACCGCTACGGTTTACTTTTCATCGCCCTATGTGCAGAACATATTCGCCGGGCAGTATGCCTGGATTATCACATTGAGCCGGGCGGTGGAGTACCGCAGGAACGGGCAGAGGGAGACGGGCATCCTGATGGCCGACTTTTCCTTTACGGCCATTACAAGCCTCTGTGAAAATATCAGCCTGGGTGAAAGCGGCTATGTTTACCTGGTGGATACGGATACGGAACTGGTGTACCACCCCCAGCAGCAGCTTATTTATGCGGGGCTGAAGGAAGAAAACCTGTCCGCGGTCAAGGATCAAGTGTTTGGCCGCTGCCGGGACGTGTTCGGGGGCCGGGAGCGGCTGCTCACCATAACGACGGTGGATTATACCCGCTGGCGCATGGTGGGCGTGGCCTACCTGGACGAAATACTGTCCATACAGCCGGAGCTGTACCGGGTGGTGGGTGCGATTTTGGTGGCTGGGGCTCTATTGGCCTTTGTGGTGGCCATCCTGTCGGCTGTGCATGTGTCAAGGCCCATCCTGCAGTTGGAAAAGGTGATGCAGAAGGTTGAGGCGGGAAACCTGGATGTATCCATCGAGGAGCAGGGCTTTGCGGAAATCAGGGCGCTGAGCCGCACCTTCAACCATATGCTCACCCGCATCCGCCGCCTAATGGATCAGATCGTTTACGAGCAGGAGACAAAGCGCCTGCATGAATTGAACGCATTGCAGGCTCAAATTAACCCCCACTTTTTGTACAACACCCTGGACTCCATTGTGTGGATGGAGGAGCGGGGAAGGAGCCAGGAAGCTATTGTGATGGTTACGGCACTGGCGCGCCTGTTTCGCATATCCATCAGCAAAGGGCGCAGCATCATCTCTGTCCGGGAAGAGCTGGAGCATGTGCGCAACTACCTTATCATTCAAAAGATGCGGTTTAAGAACAAGTTTGATTATGTGATTACCCCGGCGGAGGAAACCCTCGATTTGCGCACCATCAAATTGATCGTGCAGCCCATCGTGGAAAATGCCATCCAGCACGGCTTGGAGGAATACTCGGTGGATGGCGGGCTGGTGGAAATCGATACCTATGTGGAAGGGGAGACACTTGTTTTCCGTGTTCGGGACAACGGCGCGGGCATGGCGCCAGAGCAGTTGGAAAACATACTCACCGCACCGGCGGGACGCTCCGGCATCGGCGTGAAAAACGTGCATGAGCGTATTTCCCTCACCTTTGGCAAGGAATATGGGCTTACCTTGAAAAGCGTGCAGGATGAGGGCACTGAAGTTTTGATCCGCCTGCCGGTGAAAAGGGAGGTGCAGGAATGAAAAGACATGTACTGATATCGTGCATTTGCGTATGCCTGGCGGCACTGGCCCTGGCCTGGGGGGTAAGCCCGCAGCCCAGCACCCAGGCGAAGGTGGCAACGGATACCATTGCGCTTTTGCTGGATACGGATATAGGCACCACCGCCGCGCAGCTCAAGCAGGGGGCAAAGCTGGCCGCCAGAGAGCAAAAGGTGGACCTGCTTACCGCCGCGCCGGACGGGGGAAATATGACCCAGGGGGAATGGATGCTGCAATTGCTGGACAAGAATGTCAAGGCGGTGGTACTGGTTCCGGCACAATCTGCGGATTTGACGGCTGCTTTTAAGAAGGCAGCCGAGAAAAAAGTGCCCGTTATATGCTTGGGGGAAGGGGCCGTGCCGGATGAAACGGCCTGCGTTATCAGCGGGGATGAGCGAAGCGCCGGGGCGCTGGCCGCCCAGGCGCTGCTGGACCGTATTGAAAAGCCGGGAAGGGTGCTGGTCATCACCGGGGATGCGGGGGATGATGCTGCCGCAAGGAGGCTGGAGGGAGCGCTGGAAGTTTTACAGGGCCGGGACATGGTCATATGGTTTCAAAGCCCACTGCCCGAGAAAAACGCCGAGTCCGTATTGTCTTTGACCGATGCGCATCCTGATGCCAACGGGATTCTCGCCCTGACCGGTGAAAGCACCGAGCTTTGTGCCCAAGCCATGGCCCGCCTGGACAGGGATTTGTGCCTGGTGGGCATGGACTGCGGGCAAAACCGCACCACTTACCTGGAAAACCGTCAGGTGGACGCCATGGTGCTGGGCATGCCCTTTGCCATGGGCTATCTGGGTGTTCAATTCGCCGTGGAAAACCATCAGGGCAAGGAGATTCCCGCCGTCTATTACACAGAGAGCCGGGTGATCGACCTGGATAATATGTACCTGCCCGAAAACCAGAAGCTGGCGTTTCCAATGCTGCAATAGGTAACAAAAAAGGCGAATCATTCAGAGGGGCTGTTCTGAAAGCAGAACAGCCCCTTTTGTAAAGATCATTTGTTAAACAAATAAAATCAACAGCATTAAAATCTGCACTATTTCGCCCGATATACTATATACGCAGGTTATGCCTGCATGGATACAAAAGGCCGTTCGGGCATTAATGTTTCTTTAGATGGAGGAACCGTGTGATGATGAAAAACCTCAAGATCATGTTCAAGCTGCTCATTTTGACGCTCATTCCCCTGGTTGGTGCCATTGCCGTTACTGTCATCTCTGCAACAAATATCCAAAGTGTATCGGTAGACATGAAAAAGATTCTCCATGAAGAGAGCTTCGAGAGCATGGCGCTGATTACCAACGCGGACCGGGACATGTATCAGGCGATTTCCGCATTTCAGGAATTGGGAAGCAGCGATACCTTGGCGTCGTACAAGGAGGCGCTGACAAAATCTTTTGAAGAGAATGTGCAGCAGGTGCTTGACCGTGTGAAAGAGGCATCCCAGATTCTTTCCCAGAACAAAGAGGTTTGGGGAACGGTAAGGGATTCTTCCTCCGGGTACACCGTATTTGAAAACCTTGACAGCTTCTATAAGGAATTCGAAAAGTGGGCGACCCAGGCAAGGGATGCCGTAAGCGGCGGGAAAATCATTACGAATTTCCTTGACAGCGACCTGAATCGGCGGTTTGAAACCATCCGCGTCCGGCTGGATGAGGCGGAAGGAACGATCGAAACTGCCCTGGACCAGGAAATCATCAATATTGAAGCCCGGATTCAGGAAACCATCCTTATCGGCATCGGCATCGACGCTGCCGTGATTATTGCAACCGTTGTATTGGCGTGGATTCTGATTTCATCCATCGTAAAGCCCCTGAACAAGACCGTGGACCTGATCGGCCAATTGTCCGCCGGCGATCTGCGCAACAGGCTTGCCGTACAGTCCAATGATGAAATCGGCAAAATGTCCCTTACCATGAACGCTTTTGTCGACCGGCTGGGCGAAACCTTGGGCGGTATCAGCGACGCTTCCAACCATGTTGCGTCTGCCGCCCAGCAGGTATCCTCCATGAGCGTGTCGCTTTCCCAGGGCTCTACGGAGCAGGCCAGCGCCATTGAACAGTTCAATTCTTCTTTGGAAGAGATCGCTTCAAAAACCAGCCAGAACGCTGCATATGCGGCAAAGGCCAACGATTTGTCCGAAACGACAAAGCAAAAGGCCGAGCACGGAAATGCCAGGATGGACGCCATGCTGACCGCTATGTCGGAAATCGACGAAGCGTCCAGCAATATTTCCAAAATCATCAAGGTGATTGACGATATTGCCTTCCAGACCAATATCCTGGCCTTGAACGCCGCTGTGGAGGCAGCCAGGGCAGGGCAGCACGGCAAGGGCTTTGCGGTTGTGGCCGAAGAGGTGCGCAACCTGGCGGCCCGCAGCGCCAATGCGGCCAAGGAAACCACTGCCATGATCGAGACTTCCATTAAAAAGACAGCGGCCGGGTCTGCCGTCGCGCAGGATACAGCTACCGCGCTGAAGGAGATTATGCGCCTGGTTCAGGAGGCGGCGGGGCTTATGAACTCCATTGCCGAATCCTCCGGCGATCAGGCCTCGGGCATCAAGCAGCTGCGCATCGGCCTGGAACAAATCACCCAGGTGGTGCAGGCTAACTCCTCCTCCGCCATTGAAAGCTCCAGCGCCAGTGAAAAGCTTTTAAGCCAGGCGGAAAAGCTGAAGGAGCAGGTGGCATATTTCAAATTGCAGGGCCGGGATAATAAATCCATGATTGAATTGTAATAATTTAACAAGGAGACTGCTGCACAAAATACATACTTAGCATAAAGATTATTCTGGCAAAAAGGTTTTCGCGCCTGTGGGCGCGACCAAAGGGCTTTCCGATCGCCCTTTGGAAACCTTCGGACGCCATACGCTTGAATAATCATGCAATTATGTATTTCATGCAGCAGCCTCTTTTTTTATTTACCGTACCTTATCGGCTTTCATGTTCAGCGCAAGGCCCGCAAGCACCAGGATGCCGCCGAAGAACTTGCCGGGGGAGAACATATCCGTAAGGAAATAATCCAGCAGGATCCCGGAAAACAATTGACCGATGAAGAGAAGCAGCGTTAACTGCATGGCCGGGAGCTTGGGTGTAATGACGTTGAGCAGATAGACGCTGATAAGGCCCATGGCCCCGCCCAGGTATACCGTCAAAGGCGCGGCGGTGACCGGGAAGGCCGCTTTTGCCGGGCTCCCCATCAGGAGAAAGACGATCAGGGAGCCTGTCAGCCCCACCACATAGTTCATCAGGCAGCTGAAGCTGACCCCGGCACGCTTGGCCAGATGGGCATTGGTAATCCGGGCCATTACAATGGTGAACCCGCTGAACAAAACGGCAATGATGGCGGTTACCATACGATCATCACCACCGCTCCCAGGGCGATCAGTAAAATGCTGAGCGCCTTTTCCTTTTTGAAGGGGAACTTTTCAAAGCCGAAAAAGCCGAACCTGTCGATGACCATGCTGCAGATGAGCTGGCCCAGCAGCGCCAGCACCAGGGTGACTGTGACCCCCACGGTCATAATGCCCAGGTTGCTGGTCAATACCGTGATGATGCCCAGTGCGCCGCCTATGTACATCCAGAGGGGCGCTTTTGACTTTGCGCCGTTTTTGAAGCAGCGGATGGTGAAGGGGAGAACGCAGATAAGGCCTACGATATGTATGAGCACCGTGGCGTATGTATCGCCGTATAGCTGGCCCAACTGGGCGTTGAACAGGTTCATGATGGAAAACATCGTGCCGGTGAGCACGCCAAGCACCGCTGGCATCAAGAATCCCCTCCCTCTTAAGTAGAAAAGCAGACTAATTTGCGGGGATGTAAAGAAGGGGCGCAACTCCTTCTTTTGAAATCGTCTCATCCAGCTTTGCCGGATGAGACGGGTGCTTGCAAAGCAAGCTTTCCTTACACTTTTCGCCGCCCGTGAATGGAAGGAACAGGCGAAAAGTGCAAACTCGAGAAAATGATTTATCATTTTCTCGAAACAAGGTTACATTACGCCTCTAAATCCCTTGCCGATAATTTCGCCGGTATTGGTGATGAGGATGAAACTGCGGGGATCGATGTCTTTGACGAACCTGCGCAGATGAACCGCCTGGGTGCGGTTGACCACGGTCAATAGCACGGTGCGGTTTTCATGGGTATAGGCGCCCTCGCCATGCAGGATGGTTGCGCCGCGGTGCAGGTTGTCCACAATATAGCGCAAAATGGGATCGGGAGTGGCGGTAATGATATGGAAGCATTTGTTGACCTTTATGTTTTCCAGCACCAGGTCAATAAGAAGGGCTTTTATGAGAAGGCCCAGGATGGAGAACAGCCCTGTTTCCACCCCAAAGGCGAAAAGGGCGCCCAGTGTAACAATGAAATCCACCGCGAACAGGGCGTTGCCGATATTCAGCGCCGTGTACTTTTTTAAAAGCATGGCAATGATGTCCGTGCCGCCGCTGCTGGCATCAATATTGAACAGGATGGCCGAGCCTACCGCGGGCAGGGCTACGGCGTAGATCAGTTCCAATAACGGCTGGGTGGTGAGGGGCTTTGACAGGGGAATATACTTTTCCATCAGCCAGATTACGCTGGAGAGCAGCGTGCTGGAATAGGCAGTTCGCAAGCCGAACCCTCTACCAAAGACAAGAAAGCCCAGCACCAGCAGCGCGCCATTAATGATAAAGACAAACGACCCTGCCGAAAGCCCCGGCACATAATACCCCAGAATGATGGAAATGCCGCTGACGCCGCCGGTGGAAAAGTGGTTGGGGAACTTGAAAAAGTAGACCCCCACCGCCACAAACAGGGTGCCGATGGTCAAAAGAAGATAATCCCGCACGGTTGACCGGGTGATCTTTGGCATGGGATACGTCCTTTCCAGGCGGATTTTCGAGCATATACATGCATTTTAAGAAATAGACAGAAAAATTATACTGCATCGAAAGAATGGAAGCAACCGCGTTTTCAATAAAATGCATCAAAACCTGCAAAATGTATACAGGATACGAATGGGCAGCCCGGCTGGATGATGCCTGGGAGCACGGGCGGATCGCGCCGCCGGTCAAGCTTTGGAAAGGCCCGGCTTCAGCGCCGTAGCGCCCGCCTTTTCCTGGCGCTTTGAAGGGATGTGGGAATGAAACTGATAGTTCAGCTTGATGATCAGTTCGGCCATTTCCCGGGGGGATTCCTTCAGCCCGCTTTGCAGCCATTTCTGCACGATGCCGATGCTGCCGTTGACCCCGAACAGGAGCAGATATTCCATCATGTCGGAGCTGATGACTCTGTGGGACTGCCATTCCTTCATGGCCTGCTGCTGGACGATCATCATGACTTCCTTTTGCAGCGACAAGTCTCCGTTTTCGCCCAGAAGAACCTTGCACAGCTCCGCGTTTTCCACGATATATTCAAAAATCCGGTTCATTGTCTGAAGGGATTTGGGCTCGAATTCCTTGAAGTTGTAGTCGCTCAGGCACGAATTGATTTCCTGCAGCACCTCCTGCTTGATTTTAAGAAGCAGGTCGTACTGATCGGCGTAATGGGCATAGAATGTGCTTCTGTTGATGTCCGCCGCTTCGCAGATTTCCTTGATGGTGATCCTGGATATGGGCTTTTCCTGCAGCAGTTTTACAAGGCTTTGCTTTACAACCTGTTTTGTATACTTGATTCTCCGGTCCATTCTATTTCACGCATCCTATCTTTTCCTGATATAAGGAAGCTGTCCTTTTTTTTCGGATAACCAACAGTTTTGCCTGATTTGTTGGACGAAAGACATTCGGGGCTTATCTGTTCGTTGTAATCCAACATTGTGTTGATTATAATTGAATTATCATATTCCTGCAATATGATTTTCGCGGGTGGCAGCGCTGAGAAGGGATACATGGACATGGCGGATATTGTTTTTGAGGATGTATGCAAATCCTACCAGATCGGGGAAGTAAACATCAAGGCGGTGGACCATGCGGATTTCAGGGTCGACCATGGGGAGTTTGCCGTGGTGCTTGGCCCCAGCGGCGCCGGAAAAACGACGGTGCTGAATTTGCTGGGCGGCATGGACCGGGCAACGAGCGGAAAAATATGGGTGGCCGGCCGGGATATCGTGCCGCTGAGCGCAAAAAATTTGAATATGTACCGCAGGCTGGACGTGGGCTTCGTGTTCCAGTTTTATAACCTGATGCCCAACCTGACCGCGCTGGAAAACGTGGAGCTGGCGCAGCAGGTGTGTAGAAACCCCCTTTCGCCCAGGGAAACGCTGGAGCGGGTGGGGTTAGGCGACCGCATGGAAAACTTTCCGGCCGAGCTTTCCGGCGGGGAGCAGCAGCGGGTGGCCATCGCCAGGGCGCTGTGCAAAAACCCGGAGCTGCTCCTTTGCGATGAGCCGACAGGCGCGCTGGACTCCGAAACCGGGCGCATGGTGCTGGGGCTGCTCAAGGATGTCAGCCGGGATATGGGCAAAACCGTAGTCATCATCACCCATAATGCGGCCATCGTGCCGGCGGCAAAGCGGGTGATCCGCATGAAAAACGGAAGGGTCCATGCCATGGACATTAACCCCCATCCGATAGCCATGGAGGATATTGCGTGGTGAAGAACGGAGCGGGCGCGCACCTTTTGCGGCGGAAGCTCGTGCGCGATATTCAAAGCAATTATAAATCCTTTGTGGCGGCATTCCTCATCTGCATGCTGTCCACCATGCTGTACTGCGGCATTGACATGGCCTGGCGCGGCATGGAAAAGAATTTGGATGAGCAGCTTGCGCAAACCCAATTGGCCGATCTTTGGATCGTGGGGGAAATGAGCGACCGCATGGCAAGGGACATTGCGGCTCTGCCAGGGGTGAAGGACGCCCAACGGCGTGTCCGCGTCCGCTCCGCTGTGGATTTGCCGGGGGAGCCTACGCTGGAGCTTTTCATGAATGAGGGCACGACACGGGTAAATAAACCCATGGTATTTGAGGGCAGCGCGCTTCCCGAAACGGACAAATTTGTATGCGTGCTGGACAGTTCCTTTGCGGAGGCTTATGACATCGCAGTAGGGGACAGCCTGACGGTGGAAGCATCAGGCATGTCATTGGAACTGAAAGTGGGCGGCATCGGCTACGCCATGGAGTATGTGGTGCATTCGGATGGCTTCAGCCTGTCTGCAGACCCCAAATCCTTTGGGTATGCAATCCTCTCGCCAGGCTCGCTGGGCTTTTTACCGTACCGGGAAACGGTGGTAAGCCTTGAAACCGGTGCGGACGCGGAAAAGGCTAAGCAGGACATTCAGCGGCTGATGGACGACCCGATGATGATTGTACTGACCCGGGATGACAAAACGGGCATCAAGATGGCTTTGGAGGAAGCAGGACAGATACGGGCCCTGGGCCAGGCCTTCCCCGCGGTGTTTTTCCTGGTGGCGGCGCTGATCGTATGGAGCACCATGAAGCGCATGGTGGATACCCAGCGCATGCAGATTGGCACCTTATGCTCCCTTGGGTATACCCGGGGCCAACTCATTTGGCACTATGTGGGATATGGGCTTACGGTATCCGCAACAGGCGCCCTTTTGGGCGTGCTGGGCGCACGCTTTATTCTTGGGAATATCGTGATGGCGATCCTGGAGAAAATCTACGTGATGCCGGGGGCTAGTGTGTTTATGCATTGGGGCGTGACGGCGGGCATCAGCCTGCTTACCATATTGATTGCCATGGGCGCCAGCTTTTTAAGCTGCTATCAGGCGCTTGCGGAAGTTCCATCGGGGCTTTTGCGGCCCAAGCCCCCTGCCCACGGAAGGCGCGTGCTGCTGGAACGCATCCCGTTTCTGTGGCGCCGCATGTCCTTTTCCGGGAAACTGATTACAAGGAACATGTTTCGAAACATCTCTCGCTTTTTGATCGGTATCATTGGCGTGGTGGGCTGTTCGGCGCTTCTGCTTACAGGGTTTGGCATGCGGGATTCGGTATTCTACGTGATGGATCACCACTATGCCCATACCATGCGCTATGATGTGCGGGTGAACCTGAACACCTCCGCCACGGTGGACTATCCGGACGCGGTGAAGCTGCGCGGGGGAGCCCAAAGCATGGAAAGCATGATGGAGCAAAGCTGTGAGCTTTTGCTTGACGGGCTTTGGAAGACGGAATCGCTGACTGTGTTGGAAGACCGTCACGAAATGGTATACCTGGAAAGGGACGGGCAGCGCATATGGCTGCCCAATGCGGGGATTGCCCTTACCGAGCGCACGGCGGAGGACGCCAGGCTTCAGATCGGGGATAGCGTAAAGCTGCGCGCCCCCAATGGGCATACGGCGGCGGTAACGGTGCAGGATATTATCAGCATACAGTTGGGCCAGGGCGTTTATATTAGCAAAAGCGCGTGGCGGCAGCTGGACCTGATGCCCTTTATGCCTACCACGGTTTTGTTGAAGGGCGGGAACATCCGAACCGATGTGCTGGAGGATATGGACGGCGTTTCCAAGGTGCGCACCATTGTGCAGGAGAGGACCGGCAACGCGTCTGTCGTAAAGGTGCTGGATGTGGTGGTGCTGGTCATGGTGCTGTTTGCGGGGGCACTGCTATTGGTGGTGCTGTTTACCCTGGGGCAATTGAACTTTTTTGAAAGGATCAAGGAACTGGCGACGCTGATGGTGCTGGGCTTTTTCCCGAGGGAGACAAAGCGGCTGATCCTGCGTGAAAACATGATTATCGCAGTGATGGGCCTGCCCATCGGGCTGTATTTGGGCCCGTTTCTGCATAGGTGGGTGCTGGAATCCGGGTTTCCCACCATGCTGGAATTCATCCCCTATATCGCCCCGGAAAGTTGGGTGTTTACGCCGCTTTTGACGCTATTGTTCGCCTGGGCGGTAAATCTTCTCATTGGCGGCAAGTTTAAAAAGGTAGACATGGTGGAAGCACTGAAAAGTGTCGAGTAAAAGTGCGGAATAGAAGGAGAATAAGCAATGATGCAAAACAGATTCAAAAAAGGGCTGGCCCTTATGGCCGCGCTTGTGATGTGCATAACCGCCCTGTCCATGCAGCCCGCGGCAAAGGCGGAGGAAACAGCCGGAAAAAGATGGGCCAAGGGGGTAGCCCGGGCTGCGGATACAGTGGATGTGTTTGCCCCGGTAGGCGGGCAGATTCTTGATTTTGATGTGAAGGCTGGCGACGTGGTTCATGGGGAATCGGCGCTTTTTACCCTAAGACCGCTCCAGGTGCTGGCAGTAAAGGATGGCGTCATCCGATCGCTGCAGGGGGTTGTGGGCGATCAGGCGGAAACCATCATAGCGCAGTATGGTGCCTTGTGTTTTATTGACAGGACGGATGTGATGTGGGTGCGTGCGTCCATTGCCGATGCGTTTGACAAGCCGGAAAACCGCGTGCTGACGCCGGGGGAAACGCTGCGCGTATACAACGGCAAGAGCAGCGATCCGGAGGATACTCTGGGCACCGTGATTCTGGTGGACGGCAGCCATTATGTGGTGGAAATCCCGGCGGGCATTTTCAAGCTGGAGGATAAGGTGAAACTCTACAGGGGCGACAGCGACACCTACAACGCCAAGGAACGGGTGGGTGAAGGCCGGGTGGAACGGGCTGCGCTCATTCCGGTAACAGGGGCAGGGGTGATTGCGGACATCCTTGTAACACAAGGGCAGAAGGTTTCAAGGGGGGATGCGCTGTTTACCCTGGACGCCGCCTCAGCCCGCCATACGGAGCCTGCAAAGACAGAGATAACTGCTCCCCGGGGCGGCGTGGTGTCGGCATTGTATGTGCAGGACGGGCAGCAGGTGATGAAGGATCAGTTATTGCTTACGATAAAGCCCCTGGATGTGCTGGAATTTTCGGTGGATGTGGATGAACTGGATATCCCCTCTATTCAGGTGGGAAAGACCGTTCGGGTGAAGGTGGATGCGCTGGGGGATACCATGATTACCGCCACGGTGGAAAAGATCAGCCCCCTGGGCATCTCTGTTCTGGATACCACCAAGTACCCGGTGACGCTATCCATCCAGAGCGCTCCGGAGGGGCTGCTGCCCGGCATGCATGGTACGGCGTACTGGGAGTAAATATTGAAAGGGGCTGCCGCTACAGGGCAGCCCCTTTGCAATTTGTCATGCTGCCTTGTGTACAGCTATTTTTTTGACGGTTCGTCAAGATCAATCCGGGTTATGGTTGTGCTGTCAAAAATCGAGGCATCGTATGTCCTTGATATGATATCAAACGGAGTGGGACAAAGCGCCATTTCGCCATCTGCCATAAATCCAACGGAGGCAAAGCCGCTTGCCAATATCGTTTGAATTGGGTATGTGCCATACTCATACAGAAGGACTTTTTCATAGGCTCCATAATATTCGCAGACGGGCAAGGATTGAGCGGCCGGAACATCAATGACGTACAGGTTTCGCAGTACATAGGGATAGTTTTTATCAAGTTTTAGAATCGGGTCATTCTCAATCAGAAACTCCCAGGCCTCTTCGGCTTGTGTTTGCGTTTGCTCTGCGCTCATGGCAGCCTGGCTGGAAGGAAGCGCAAAAAGCAATAGCAAAAGGAGAAGGCCTGCCGCGAAGATTTTTCCCTTTTTCATCGTTTCATGTCACCTCAA
>JAEVYX010000101.1 GCA_023392515.1 Bacillota bacterium
CGAGGCTTTTACAAAAGCCGCCCTTAACATATGGAAAAAGGAGACAACCCATGTTTGAACATAAGTCCGAAAAGGAAGCCCGGGATGAAATTCTGAACATGGTCGCCGCATACTGCGACCAATATCATACGCCTAAAGCTTATATCCCCGGCCAGCGCATTCCCTATGCTTCCCGAGTGTACGACCAGGCGGAAATGGTGAACCTTGTAGACAGCGCCCTGGAGTTCTGGCTCACTTCCGGGCGGTATACCGACCAGTTTGAAAATGAATTTGCGCAATATCTTCATGTGAGATTTTGCTCGCTGGTTAATTCTGGATCCTCCGCTAATCTGCTGGCTTTCATGGCCCTTACCTCACCGCTTCTCAAAGACCGTGCCATCCAAAGGGGGGATGAGGTCATCACCGTAGCGGCGGGCTTCCCCACCACCGTGGCCCCCATCATTCAATTTGGTGCTGTTCCTGTGTTCGTGGATGTAACCATACCTCAATATAATATTGATGTGACCCAGTTGGAAAGTGCCTTGTCCGCTAAAACAAAAGCAGTAATAATTGCTCATACCCTGGGCAACCCTTTCGATCTAGCTTCTGTGAAGGCGTTTTGCGACCGGCACAATCTCTGGCTGGTGGAGGACAACTGTGATGCCCTGGGTTCTCAATATGTCCTGGATGGGCAGGAGCGTTTTACCGGCAGCATGGGAGATATCGGCACCTCCAGCTTTTACCCGCCCCATCATATGACCATGGGCGAAGGCGGTGCGGTATATACAAGCAACCCTCTTTTGCACAAAATTATCCGCTCCATGCGGGATTGGGGCCGGGATTGCATGTGTCCCTCCGGCAAGGACAATCTTTGCGGCCATCGGTTTGACCGTCAATACGGCGAATTGCCCCTGGGGTATGACCATAAGTATGTCTATTCCCACTTTGGCTACAACCTGAAAGCTACCGATCTGCAAGCGGCCATCGGCTGCGCGCAGCTCAAAAAGTTTCCGTCCTTTGTGGAGCGCCGCCTCCACAACTTTGCCCGCCTGCGCAAGGCCCTGGAAGGGGCGCAGGATCAATTGATTCTCCCCGAAGCCTGCCCCGGCGCCACGCCCAGCTGGTTCGGATTTTTGATCACCTGTAAGGAAGGTGTCTCCCGAAACCATGTGGTACGCTATGTGGAGGAACACGGCGTGCAAACCCGGATGTTGTTTGCCGGGAACCTTACCAAGCACCCCTGCTTTGATGAGATGCGTACAACAGGTGAAGGCTTCCGTGTGGCGGGAGATCTTAAGCAGACCGACCGGATCATGCGGGATACTTTCTGGGTGGGCGTCTATCCAGGTATGACAGATGAAATGATTGATTTCATGGCAAAGACCATTCTAGAGGCGATAGAAGCATGCCGCATTTGAATTTGAAGGAAAGATATGAAGCACTGGCTTCCCATCCCCGATGGGGCAGCCTGTTACAGTTTATCAAGTTTGGCATTGTAGGCGTGTCCAACACCCTCATCTCCCTTGCGGTGTATTGGCTTTGCTTTTATGGCTTGCATCTGCACTATCAGCTTTCCAACCTGGTCGCCTTTGTGATCAGCGTGACCAATGCCTATTACTGGAACAGCCGGTACGTGTTTCAAAAAGGGAAGCGAAGAACGCTGCATGAACACGCCAAAGCCTATACGAAGGCTTTTCTTTCCTATGGAAGCACATACCTGCTCAGCGTAGCGCTTTTATTTGTCTGGGTGGAGAAGCTGGGGGTTTCGGAAGGCATCGCACCGCTCATCAACCTGTTGGTGACCATTCCTCTTAACTTTGTGCTCAACAAGAAATGGGCGTTCAAGTAAGGTCGCACGCGGTTTCATTTCTCATAAAGCATCTTCATATCAAGCCATATCAGTGAAGCGATAAGCACCCTTTAGCGCATTTGATGGAGGATTGAGCATGACGGATTGCCTTCTTTCCCAGGAATCCAAGGGAAGCCGGAATGTTCGATATCTTTTTCTGGGTGTTCTGCTCTTTGCTATCCTCTCCTCGCTGATGATGATCTTGCGTACCCATGGCCAGTCCATGTCTACCTTGCTGTTTAACAATGTGAACGACACATGGATGGATTTATTCAACCCCATTTCGTTCACTGCATCAGGAGTACCTTACGAATATGTGGATATGGGCGCGATTTACCCACCGATGGCTTATCTGGTTTTTCACCTATTTGAGTTCTTTTTCCCAATCAATCAGTTATACGATTTGACCAGCTATGAATACCGTTTTACTCAGGCGGGATTTTTGTTGGCAATTTTATACACTTTAATTTGTTCTGCTTTGTTTGTCTATTTTTTGTATCGCAAACTGCAGGACAAGGAAGCTGTGCGGATATTGTTCCCGCTAAGCATCATACTTAGCGGCCCCTATTTATATCTGATGGAGCGGGGAAACATCCTCCTTCTTACGCTTTTGCTTCTGACCGGGTTTGTGATTGGGCAGGATTCTCCAAAGCGCATCGTGAGAGAGTTTTCTTTTGTGTGCCTTGCGCTTGCCGCTGCCATCAAAATTTACCCAGCCATCTTCGGCCTATGGCTCATCCAACAAAAGCGTTACAAGGAAGCCATACGGTGTGCGGTGTATGGCATTCTTTGCTTTTTTGTTCCCTTCTATTTCTTCGGAGGCTTGCCCACGGTGAAGGTATTTCTTGATAACCTGGTTACCTATACCGGAAGTGAGTCCCTTGCGGCCGCAGGAATCGGCTATCGCGTCGATTTGGCTGCAATCTTTGGTAACATTTCGTTGTTTACCCATGGTTCAGCAGCGCCCGGCGTCTCTTTTGGCAACGCTATAATAATACCTATGGCGCTTCTTATACTCATCAATTTTATCATTTTAAAAAAATCATGGAAGAAAATGTTATGTTTAACCGTTCTGATGGTGGCACTGCCAAGTTTCAGCTACACCTATGCAATGGTGTTCTACAGCTTGCCCGCACTTTTTTTCCTGATGGATAAGCATCATACCCGTACGGATTATTGCTATGCCTTTTGTCTGGCAGGCATGCTTGCTCCCCTGGCGTTTGGGCAAACTCAATTCTTTTCGGGATTTGATACAGGGTACCCTCTTACATTGACGGTATTTGTTGAAAACTTGTGCCAGTTCCTATTGATTTTGATCCTATCAATTCAGGCGTTGGGAAGGTCCGTCTTGTTTCTGAGAGACCGCCGCCACGCAAAAAGGGCACTGTGAATAAAAAGAGGTGGATGTTTTATGTCAGAACGTTTGCAATCACGAAACGATAAAATGCAAGCGTTGGTCAGGTGGTTGTTTCTTTCCATAATAGTCAGCGGGATTATTGTATCCCTTATACGAATTATTTTGACACATGGCGAAGCGCTGAATACACTGCTATTCCATAACCCCGAGGACACTTTTGCAGATTTTTTCAGCATCATTCCCGCTTCCGGCTCTATTGGAACTTATCTATATGAGGATTTAGGAGCTATTTACCCTCCCATGGCATATATCGTTGCCAATTTTCTAGGCAACTTTCTTTTGCCAGGTCAATTGTATGATATGCTTCCAATGGATTTACGCAATACACAGCTCGGATTGATGCTTACTTTGATGTATACGCTGCTGTGTGTACTGCCCCTTTGCTATATGCTGTACCGCAAAACACCGGGGAAAGAAATCATGAAGCTCGTGTTTCCCCTGTGCCTTCTTTTCAGCGGTCCCTTTTTGTATTTGGTGGAGCGCGGGAATATATTGCTGCCCACATTGGTCCTGCTTTGCGCTTTTGTGGTGGGGCAGCAATCGAAAAGCCGCATTCTGCGTGAAATTTCGCTATTATGCCTGGCACTGGCAGCATCCATCAAAATCTACCCGGCGATCTTCGGCCTGTTTTTGCTCTGCGACAAACGCTATAAAGAAGCCGTACGCTGCGTGATCTATGGCATACTCTTCTTCTTTGTTCCGTTCTTTTTCTTTAGCGGATTGCCAATCATTAAGCTTTTGATTCAAAACCTGTCGGGTTATGCCCAAAGCGCTTTTATGAAAGCAACCGGTATCGGGTTCCGGGTGGATCTTTCCGCGCTTCTCGCCGGAGTAACCCTGTTCACCGACGGCACGGCGCAGCTTGGCATGTCCATCGCTTCCGCCACAATGGTCCCCATAGCGATTTTACTATTGATCGGTTTCTTTTTCCTTGAAAAAAGGTGGAAAAAGATGCTGTGTCTTTCCCTTCTGATGGTGGCAATGCCCAGCTTCAGTTACACCTATACCATGGTGTTTTACGCGCTTCCGGCACTATTGTTTCTGCAGGATCAGGAACATCATCGAAGGGATATCTCATATGCCATTTTGCTTGCAGGTCTTTTAGTCCCCCTGGCCTTTGGCAATCAGCAGTTTTTCCCATGGCTGAATACAGGGTATCCCCTGACGCTGACGGTATTTGTCGAAAATATGTGCCAGCTGCTGCTTATCACAATGCTGGGCGTAGAAACGCTTGAAAAGGTTATCACTGCGCTGCGGCGTAATGCAACTGTTTTATCTGCAATCTGTGTGACAGTCTCGTTCGCCATGGTTCTATGGGCCGGTATTGCCGGAAGCAGGGAGGTATCGTTGCAGCACGACGCGATGGCCGTCTCGGTTTATGCCCCCATCGATACACTGTTTCAAGCCGCAAACATAAGTGAAGACAGTGCCGATTACATCACCGAATACGGGGATCATCTCCCCCGGCACTTGGGCATTGAGCAATCCCATCTTATCGCCAACGACCTGACCGCCTCCACCCAGGCTTTGGTAGGGTATCTTTCCAGCGGCGAAAAACCCATTCTGATGAGTGCCGCTTCCTTAAGCCGCCTGGAAAGCAGGCTGGGCCGGGAAGCTTTCTGGCGGGCCCTATGCAAAGCTTACAACCTTGGACCTGTTCAAAATGGCTTCTATTTGTTTTTGCCATCAAACAAGGCTGTAACGAAAAATGCGCAGCAATTTTCATTCTATTTCCCAGAGGATACATATGAAATGGAGGAAGACGTCTATTGGTGCCAGAATGATTTCGTACTGCAGATTCTGAACCCTTATGCCACCAATACGGAAATAACTCTGCAGTTTACAGCATCCCCAGCTGTTTGGGAAGAGGGAAATGCATTCACCCTTCTGTGCGGCCAGCAATCTCAAGCATTGTCATTTACCGATGGTCAGAGCAGCTTTTCGGCTGATTTTACTCTTGCTCCCGGCATAAATGAGATTGCTTTCAACACAACGACACCGCCCGATGGTGATTCCCTGTCGGAGATTGAACGGTACTTTGCCCTGTCCGGCATCTCAGTAATGCTGCCCAGCCGATGAAGCACGGCTACCTTCACGCTAACGTATACAAATAGTATCCTTGGAGGATTGCACATGAAGATAAAGGTATCCAATTATATTTCCTCTTTCCTGGTTGAAAACGGTATATCTCATGCCTTTACCGTCACCGGCGGCGGCGCCATGCACCTCAATGATGCGCTGGGTCATCAAAAAGGGCTGCAATGCATCTACAATCATCATGAACAAGCCTGCGCCATAGCGGCGGAGGCCTATGCCCGGATTCATAACCGCATCGCCGCTCTTTGCGTCACTACCGGCCCCGGCGGCACCAATACCATCACCGGCGTGGTAGGCGGCTGGCTGGACAGCATTCCCATGTTGGTATTGTCCGGCCAGGTACGTTATGATACCACTGCCCGCAGCACCGGGCTTCCCCTTCGCGCCATGGGAGATCAGGAGTTTGATATCGTAATGGCTGTAAGCTGCATGTGCAAATACAGCGAAATGGTCATCGACCCTAATCGTATTCGCTACTGCCTGGAAAAAGCCTTATATCTGGCCGCCCACGGCCGGCCCGGCCCCGCCTGGCTGGATATCCCCCTCAACGTTCAGGGTGCATATGTGGAAACGGATGATCTACCTGGCTTCGATCCATCAGAATGTGTTCAGGCCGTTCCCTCCCCCATTTCCGAGGATGCCATTCAGGAAATGCTTGCAAAAATCCGTTCAGCCAAGCGCCCTGTATTCTATCCGGGGAACGGCGTGCGCATTGCCGGTGCCTATGACGTATTTCAGCGGGTGGCTGCAAAGCTTAACATCCCGATTGTCACCTGCTGGGACAGCATCGATCTGATAGCAACCGACGACCCACTATATGTGGGCCGGGGCGGCATCATGGGTGACCGGCCCGGGAATTTTGCCGTACAAAACAGCGACCTTGTGTTTGCTATCGGCAACCGGCTCAGCATCCGGCAGGTCGGATATAATCACAAAGCCTGGGCCAGGGAAGCCTATGTGATCATGGTGGATATCGACGAAGCGGAGCTCAAAAAGCCGTCCTTGCATGTGGACCTGCCCCTTTGCGCAGATGCCCGGGATTGCCTTACGAAGCTGGATGCGGCCTTGCCGGACAAGCCTCTGTTTGTAGGAGAGGAATGGCTTGCCCGCTGCCGTACCTGGAAAGAGAAGTATCCCGTGGTTCTTCCCAAGCATTACAAAGAGGATGCATGTGCCAACGTGTATGCTTTTATCCATGAGCTCAGCTCTCGCCTGCCTGAAGGCCGGATAACCGTCGTAGGCAATGGATCCGCCTGCGTGGTGGGCAGCCATGGCTATGTCATCAAGAAAAACCAACGCTTTATCATCAACTCTGCAATCGCCTCCATGGGGTATGATCTACCGGCAGCCATCGGCGCCTGCATTGCATCGGACCGGCAACAAATCATCTGCGTTACCGGAGATGGCAGCTTGCAGATGAATATACAGGAATTGCAGACCATTATTCATCACCGCCTGCCCATCAAGCTTTTTGTCATCAATAATGGCGGCTACCACAGCATCCGGCAAACCCAATCCAACTTCTTTGGCCCGCCCCTGGTAGGCATTGGGGAGGACAGCGGAGATTTAAGCTTTCCCAGCCTTGAAAAGCTGTCCTGGGCTTACGGATATCCCTATCATGCCATTCGCAGCAACGGCGACCTGCCCAAGGTGCTGCATGATGTGCTGTCCGCCGAGGGGCCCGTCATCTGCGAAGTGTTTGTTACCCGTACGCAAGTATTCGAGCCCAAAAGCGCAACCAAGCGGCTGCCGGACGGCACGCTTGTTTCCGCCCCGCTGGAGGACCTGGCGCCATTTTTGCCGGATGAGGAGTTGGAGGAAAATATGTTGGTGCCCCTTTGTAAAAAAGTATGAAGACCGCAATTGTAACAGGCGCCACCAGTTTTGTCGGCCATGCTTTAGTAAAGCATCTGCTGGGCCAAGGTGTTGAGGTGCATGGGGTTGTGCGGCCTGGCAGCCCCAATACAAGCGTTCTTCAAGATTGCCCCGGCGCTCATATTGTCTGCCTTGATTTGCAGGATTTGGACCGCCTTCCCCAATGCATTCCCCAGGGGGACATATTCTTCCACTTGGGCTGGGACGGCAGCGGCGCTCAAAACAGGGCAATCGAAGAAATACAGCAGGAAAATGTAACCCATGCCTTGAAGGCAGTACAGGCAGCCCATCACCTTGGCTGCAAAACATTCCTGTTTACCGGCTCCCAGGCGGAGTATGGCCCCATTGATGGCATCATCCGGGAAGATACACCTTGCCACCCTGTCACCGCCTATGGTCGTGCTAAGTTGGAAGCCGGGAACAAAGCGGGCGAACTGGTTCGTTCTCTTGGTATGCGGTATATTCACAGCCGCATCTTCAGTATTTACGGGCCGGGGGACCATCCCTGGACACTTGTCAGCCAGTGTGTGTCCCAGTTCCTGAAGGGAGCTGAAATCGCCCTAAGCTCCTGTGAGCAAACATGGAACTATCTATATGTTACCGATGCCGCCCGGTTTATCGCTTCCCTTGGGGAGACGGAAGAAGCAAGCGGTATCTACAACATTGCCGGTACGGATACGCGGGCATTGCACTCTTTCGTGGAAGAGATTCACACATTATGCGGCAGTTCGGGCACGCCCCTGTACGCCGCCCGCACCCAAAGCACCGAAAGGCCCTACAGTTTGATGCCGGACGTGACAAGGCTTTTAGGCGCTACGGGATTAACACCTCGGGTTTCCTTTCAGGAAGGCATCAAAAGCATGTTGCCTCTTAAGTAAAAGGAGAAAGGAAGTACATCCATATGAAAAAGCTCAGTGTGGTGGTGCCCACATATAATGAAGTGGAAAATGTGGAGGCAATGTGCGAGGCACTGACACGGATGTTTCAAACAACGCTTGCACAGTATGATTATGAAATAATATATATCGACAACTGTTCAAAGGATGGCACCCGGGAGAAACTGAGAGGCCTTTGCGAAAAGGACAAGCATGTAAAAGCAATTTTTAACGCAAAAAACTTCGGCCAGTTCAATTCCCCCTATTACGGCATGCTCCAGTCAACGGGAGATGCGACCATCCTGGTTGCAGCAGACTTTCAGGATCCGGTGGAATTAATCCCCCAGTTCGTGGCAGGCTGGGAGGAGGGGTATCAAATTGTTTGCGGCATCAAAAAATCCAGCAAGGAAAGCAAGTTTGTTTACTTTCTCCGTTCCTGTTACTACAAGCTCATCAAAAAATTGTCCAGTGTGGAACAGATTGAGCATTTCACTGGTTTCGGCCTGTACGATAAAAGCTTTATCAAGGTATTGCGGGAATTGAACGATCCCATGCCTTTTTTGCGCGGATTGGTGGCAGAACTTGGCGGCAGCCGCAAGGAGATCCCCTATGAGCAGCCCCGCCGCCGGGCCGGAAAGACCCACAACAACTGGTACACCCTGTACGATGCGGCCATGCTCAGCTTTACCTCTTATACGAAAATCGGCCTGCGCATTGCCACCATTGCCGGTGTTTTGTTTTCCGCGCTGAGTCTTCTGGTGGCTTTGGCATATTTGATATTGAAGCTCATCTATTGGGACCGGTTTGAAGCCGGGCAGGCGCCCCTTTTGATCGGCGTATTTTTGATGGGGTCCATTCAAATCTTTTTCATTGGCCTCCTGGGAGAGTATATCCTGAGTATAAATGCGCGGACGATCCACCGCCCCCTGGTGGTGGAATTTACGCGATTGAATTTTTCATCACCTGCCGAAAATGGGGAACCTGCCCTAACCCATGTGCAAAATGCTTCTCCTGTAAAGCCATTACAGGCAAATGCAGGGCCTTTGGATGAATCTCAGTCTAGCAGCAGGTCCGCATGAAAACCGTTTGCGCCTATTGATCTCATGAAAAGCAGAATATGCAACTGTATGAAAAAGCCTGCATTATTGCGGGTTTTTTCATACAGTTGCATTCATATAATTGGAATTTATGAAATTCTATAAAAATTATTGACATTTGGTGAAATGCATGCTATCATAAGCTCAAGCTTAAGGAGGGCATTAAAATGAAATATGCCACACGGCTGAACTCCTTTCTAAAAAGAAAGGGGCAGACCATGGAATCAACCATGGCCGAGCTTGGCACCATTGATGGAATCACCCATGTAGATATCAACTATCCCGAGCACTTGGAGCATATTTCTGTGGCGCAGTTAAAGGCGATGCTTTCGAAGAACGGGTTAAAGGTCAACGGCATGGCGCTGCGGTTTTCGGATATTTTTCAAAACGGTGAATTTACCAACCCAGATTTGAACTTGGCACAAAAGGCGGAAAGCCTGTGCATGGAAGCTATCAGTGCCTGCCGGGAATTCGGCGGAGAAATCGTAACCATCTGGCAGGCCTTCGATGCTTTTGATTATCCGTTTCAAGTGGATTACGAAACAGCCTGGATCAAGATGCGGGACGCTTTCCGGAGAATCGCGGATGCCGCAGCCCCGGATATCAAAATCAGCATCGAATACAAACCTTTTCAACCCCGCTCCTTCAGCCTGGTGCCCAATATGGCAACCGCCATGCTTTTGGTTGAAGATATCGGCAGGCAAAACGTCGGCCTCACCCTGGATTTTTGTCACATGCTCATGGCCGGGGAAAACCCCGCCGCCGCCTTGGCCCTCACCGCCTCCCGCGGCCGTCTTTTGGGGGTACATCTAAACGATGGTTACCGGCTCAATGATGACGGGTTGATGGTAGGATCCGTACACCTTTTGGAAACGCTTGAATTTTTGTATTATGCAAAAAAGTACGGCTACCAGCAAGCAATCTATTTTGACACATTCCCCCTTCGGGAAGAACCTGCACAGGAATGCCGTCAGAATATACGCACGGTGGAACGGCTGTTTGCTGCGCTGGATGAAATCGGCATGGAAAAGGTCGGAGGGTTGGTCCATAGCCAGGATGGCATGTCTGCGATGGAAATCCTGCACTCCCTGATGCGGTAAACCCCTTCCCCCCTGCTAGTGCAAAAGATGATGCCACGCCTGGTTTTATCCGGGCAGGTTTCGAAAATTTGTATTCCGCCGCGGATGCGGTATAATAATAGGAGGGTAAAAACATGATTCGTAAACTGTTGTCCCTGCTCCTGGCTCTTGCAATGGTGTTCACCCTGAGTGCTGTTGCCTTTGCGGAAGAAGAGTTCAACCCCGACAACGAAGCTGGCATGAACTTTCAGGACATGCGCGAAACCTTTGGCGCTGTTCCCGCACTGGAAGGCGAAGTCAAGCTTGGCGCCGTAGCCAAGGCCTTCGAAAACGAATACTGGCGCACCCTGAAGGAAGGCTATGAAGCTTTCGCTGCGAAAATGCAGGAAGCCGGCCAGAACATCACTATCGACGTTCGCTCCGCCCAAGGTGAAGGCGACGAACAAGGCCAGCTTTCCATCGTGAAAGACATGGTAAACAAAAAGTATACCGCCCTTTTGCTCTCCCCCATCTCTGACAGCAACCTGACCCCCGGTGTGGAAGACGCGCTGGATGCCGGCATCCCGGTTATCAACGTGAATGACGGCCTCATCGAGCTTGCTCCCAACTTCGTAGGCCCCCGCGCCGTTGAAAACGGAGAGCGTGCCGCTGCCTGGATCGCCGAGAAAATCGGCAACGAAGGCGAAGTAGCCGTCGTAATCGGCATGCCTAAAGCATTTGCCGCCCGTCAGCGCACCTTGGGCTTTGTAACCTGGATGGCGGACAACGCCCCCAACATCAAAGTCGTTGAACAGCAAAATGCCGACTGGGACCGCGCCAAGGCCAAGGACCTTGCGGAAACCTGGATGAAGACCCATCCCGACCTGAAAGCCATCTTCTGCAACAACGACACCATGGCTCTGGGCGTGGTGGAAGCCGTTGAAGCTGCCGGCAAAGACATTCTGGTAGTAGGCGTGGACGGCATCGGCGAAGCTTATGACTCCATCCGTGCCGGCGGCCTGGATGCCACCGTTGACTCCTTCCCCTTCTACAAATCCCAGATCGCTGCCGAAGCAAGCCTGCGCCTGCTGGGCGGCCAGGAACTGCCCCGGGTCATCTGGACTCCCCAAGCCTTGATTGACAGCACCAACGTAGACGTACCCGCTGCTGAAATCATCGGCTGGACCGAGGCAGAATTCGCCTCCAAATAATCGACAATCGCTTCATTAATATCGGGCGCTTGGCGCAGGTGCTTGTGACCAACCAAGCCTTGCCCAAGCGCTCTTTTCCAAACTGCCGGAAGCGTAGCTCGCCCGCAACGCTTCCCTTTTCATCAAGGAGGGATTATCTTGGCGCTTCCGGCCATTGAATTTAAAAGCGTAACAAAAGTTTTCCCGGGCGTCAAAGCCTTGGAGGGTGTGTCCTTTTCCGTAGCACAGGGAGAGGTTCATGCGCTCCTGGGAGAAAACGGCGCCGGTAAATCAACGCTTTTGAACATTTTGCACGGGGTATATGCCCAATACGAAGGCAGTGTAGAAATAAACGGAAAAAAGGTTTCCTTCGCCTCCCCCAGCCGGGCTATTGAGTCCGGCGTCTCGAAGGTGCATCAGGAGATTAACCTTGTAACGGAATTAACCGTGGCCCAGAATATCGCCATGGGGTATGAGCCCAGAAAACACATCCTTATTGACTATGAAAAGATGAACCGGGAAACCGGGGATATCCTAAAGAAATTGGGCTGTCATTTTCAGTCCACCAACTATGTCAAAACCTTAAACGCAGGCGAAATGCAGATGATCGGTATCGCAAAAGCGCTGTATCATCACGCCTCCATCATCTCCTTTGACGAACCCACCACAGCCCTTACCAACAAAGAGACAGAGCATTTGTTTCAAATCATCCGGGAGCTAAAGGAAAAGGGCATCACCATCCTGTACGTCAGCCACAAGTTGGATGAGATATTTGAAATAGCAGACCGGGCCACAGTGCTCCGGGATGGACAATATATCGGCACCTATAATATTGGTGAAATCACCAAGGAGCAGCTCATCCGGTCCATGGTAGGCCGTGATGTGAACAGCTACGCCGTACGCCTCGCCCCCTCTTGCGTCAAAGAGGAGGAAGTATTGCGGGTGGAGAATCTCTGCTCCCCGGTGTTCGAAGGGATAAGCTTCAGCCTTCGGCGCGGCGAAATCCTGGGCTTTGCAGGCCTGGTTGGCTCCGGGCGCACAGACATCATGCGCGCCATCTTTGGGGCTGATCCGCTGCGGTCGGGCAAGATTATCGTAAACGGAAAAGTCGTGCGCATCAAGCGGCCTGAGCAAGCGCTGGGCCATGGCATCGGGCTGTTGCCGGAAAACCGCAAAACCCAGGGCTTTGTCAAGCTTATGAGCAACATGAGCAACATGGGGCTGGCCTCCTTGAAAAGGTTTTCAAAAGGCCTCTTGCTCAACCATCATGCCATGCGGAAAAACTGCCTGTACTACATGGATCAGATGGATTTAAGTCCCCGGAACCCAGACTATCTGGTCAGCAATCTGTCCGGCGGAAATCAGCAAAAAGTGGTATTATCCAAATGGCTGTCCACCGGTGCGGATATTCTCATTTTTGACGAGCCTACCAAGGGCATTGACGTAGGTGCCAAAGCGGAAATCTACCGGCTGATGGAAGACCTGGTGTCAAAGGGGAAAGCCATTATCATGGTTTCCTCGGAACTGCCGGAGGTTATAGGCATGAGTGACCGGGTCATCGTTATGCATGAAGGGCGAATGGCCGCCACCCTTTCCCGGGCAGAGTTGTCTGAGGAAAGCATCTTGAAATACGCAATGGGGGAATAACGCATGAAAGGCTTTCGCCTGAATCAGGTATTCAAAAACCGTTCCACAAGTCTTGTTGTGGTGCTGGTGGTATTGGTGATCGTCTTTTCCATCATCAATCCCATTTACTTAAGCGTGTACAACCTGATCGACATCATCGAACAGGCTACCATCAACGGCTTATTGGCAATCGGCATCACCTTTGCCATTATCACCGGCGGTATTGATTTGTCCATTGGCTCCACCATGGCCGTAGTCATCGTAACCTCGGGGCTCATGCTGGTAGGGGGCGTCAACATGTGGGTAAGCCTCCTCGCCGGCATTTTGCTGGGTTTTTTACTGGGGATAATCAACGGCTTTATGGTAACAAAAATGAAACTGCAGCCCTTTATCGCCACGCTGGGTACCATGAGCGTCTATCGCGGCGTGGCATATATTCTGACCGGGGGCTGGCCGGTTTTAAAAATTCCCAAAGGGTTCCGCACATTGGTGGACGGGGATATTATCGGCAAGATACCGGCATCCGTTTTTCTTCTCTTCGGCTTTGCGATCCTCTGCCATATCATATTGCGCCATACCAGGCAGGGCACCTATTTCCTTGCTTCAGGCGGAAATGAGGAGGCGACGCGCCTGTCCGGCGTAAATACCAACCGCAGCCGCCTGTACGCCTATGGCCTGTGCGGCATCGGTGCGGCCCTTGCAGGCCTGGTCATGCTGGCGCGCCTGGGCACCGGCGAACCGACTGCAGGCCAAGGCTATGAGACCAATGCCATTGCCGCCGCAGCCATCGGTGGTACCAGCATGGCTGGGGGCCGGGGCAGCATGATGGGAACCGTGCTTGGCGCCTTGACCTTGTCCGCCTTGAAGGTGGGCCTGGTGGTGCTGGGTGTGGATACCTTCTGGCAATATATCGCCATGGGTGCCATCATTGTTGTAGCCGCATACTTTGAAGTAATCCAAACCACCCTGGAAAGCCGCATAAGCCGGCTGCACGTCAAATCCTGAACCCCTCCGATAAACGGGTGCGGGACAAAGCCGCTGCGCTGCGTCCCCACCCGTTCGCTGTTTCTTTATTATTACGGTATGGGAGGCAATTCCATGGCAAGACAGGGTGTGCTGGTCATTGGCAGCATGAATTTTGATTATTTCTATACCCTGCCCCATCAAATGCGGCTGGGTGAGAACCTGCACGCCACGAGTTTTGAAACGGCCTGCGGTGGCAAGGGTGCGAACCAGGCAGTGCAATGTGCAAAGCTGGAGGTACAAACCCGCATGCTGGGCTGTCTGGGCCGGGATGCGCAGGGCGACCGCATCTTTTCTGAAATGACAGCCTATGGGGTGGATATGCAATTGGTGCGGCGGGTCGACGTTCCCACCGGCAATGCCTCCGTCTGGGTTTTCCCCAAGGGATTGGTGCAGGCCGCCATTTTCGGTGGGGCAAACATGTGCGTTACGAAGGATCAAATTGATGAAATAAATTCACTGCTGCTGGAAACAGAAGCCGTCATCCTGCAAAACGAAATCCCCATGGATGTGGTTTCTCATGCCATTCTTGCAGCGAAGACGGCGGGATGCAAGGTTTTGTACAATGCAGCCCCTGCCCTCCCCGTTTCCCCCGAGGTTCTGGCAGCGGTGGATGTCCTTTTGGTCAACGAGGCTGAAGCCTCTTTTTACAGCGGCGTGACCATTACCGATGAAGCATCTGCCCGGGATGGGGCGGACAAGCTCCTTCCCCTTTTGCGCAGCACGCTGATTATCACCCTTGGGTCTTTGGGCAGCCTGATTGCAGGCCCGGAGGGCAAGCATTTGGTACCGGCCAAAAGAGTGGCGGCGGTTGAAACCACCGGAGCTGGCGATTCCTTTACGGGCGCTTTGGCAGACGGACTTTTGCGGGGCCTTTCTATCGAAAAAGCCGCCGCCTTTGCCACCGCCGCCGCCGCCGTTACCGTATCCAAAGTAGGAGCACAGCCTGCCATGCCTACAAGGCGCATGCTCCTTGATGAATCATCGAATTGCATGGTTTAACTTGCGAATGTAGGCAAGGATTGTTATAATAGCAAAGAAATGATCCCCCTTTGGGGAAGCCCGGAATATTCCAGGCGGATAGATGGAGGAAGCGCCGTGGCAGCATCCCAAGGAGCACTCATCCCCTACCTACGCAGGAAGCGGATTTTGGAGTTGCTATCCCAAAATGAAATTATGACGCTGGAAGCCATGCAAAAATATCTGGCGCCGTCATCCATCAGCACCATCCGCAGAGATATCCTGCTGATGCAGCAGGAAAACCATGTACAAATGTTAAGAGGCGGGGCTGTAAAGCTGGCTGGAGCCGAGGAAGTTGATCTCCCCGTGGCTGAAAAAGCCCGCATCAACACCGATACAAAGGAACGCATTGCACGGTGCGCAGCCGGTCTGGTCAAAGATGGTGAAACCATTTACATCGACAGCGGCACCACCACAGCCCAGATGGTTCATTATCTGCGAGAAAAAGAAATTACAATCGTCACAAGCAGCACCCACCTTCTGGGTGAAGTAAGCCGCTTCCGCGGTGCGCTGATTATGCTTGGCGGCGAGGTGAACAAAACCCTGGCCTCCGTCAGCGGCCCGACCACGGACCGGGAATTGTCCGAGATGTTTTTTGACCGGGCTTTTATTGGTGCCAGCGGTTTTTCCTTAAATGGTGGAGTCAGCACCTTTGACATGCGGGAGGCGAGCAAGAAGCGTATCGCCCTAAGCAACGCCCAGATAACCTACGTAATGGCCGACTCCAGCAAGGCTGGCCGCAACACAATGTGCAAGGCCTTTCCCCTATCAGACTGCATTCTTATCACTGACGAGGAAAATGATATCACCCGGCAAGTCAGCGCCTTGATTGCTCCATGATTTATTGAAACAGGCCAGTTGGCCTGTTTTTTTATGCTCTTCAAGAAAGGCTATTCCGGTTTGGCTATTCACATCAAATCATGTTACAATGTTATCCAACAGCAACCCGCGTAAAGCGGAAAAGGAGTTCGGCATATGGAACTTACGCAAGAGGAAATTCTTCAAAATGCACGGTACTTATCCGTATTATCCAAGCAGTACCCCACGGTGCAGGCCGCATCTACTGAAATTATCAATTTGCAAGCCATTCTCACGCTGCCCAAGGGCACGGAGCATTTTATGTCCGACCTGCACGGGGAGCATGAGGCCTTTGCACATATTCTCAATAATGCATCCGGTGTCATACGGGAAAAGGTGGATGCATTGTACAGCGATACCCTGTCTGAAAAGGAACGGGCACAGCTGGCGGCGCTGATATACTATCCCAAAGAAAAGCTGGAGGAAACCAAGCCCGGTCTTACCGACCCGGAGACATGGTACACCGATACCCTACACCGCCTGCTTGACATCTGTCGCCTGGTGGCTTCCAAGTATACCCGTTCCAAAGTCCGCAAAGCGCTGCCAAAGGATTTTGAATACATTTTGGATGAATTGCTGCACGGCGGCTTTGATGAGGAAAACAAAAAGCAGTATTATGGGAACATTCTGCAGACCATCCTGGACATTGGCCGGGGGGATGCGTTCATTTTAGCCCTGTCCCAGGCCATCAAGCGTCTGGTGGTAGACAGGCTGCATATTGTGGGCGATATTTTCGACAGGGGCCCCAGGGCCGATTTGATTCTGGACATGCTTATGCGCCATCATGCCGTGGATATACAGTGGGGCAACCATGATATTCTTTGGATGGGCGCGGCGGCAGGCAGCCGTACCTGCATTGCTAACGTACTGAACAACTCCATTACCTACAACAACCTGGAAGTGCTGGAAATGGGCTACGGCATCAGCCTGCGCCCCTTGGCCTTGTTTGCCAATGAAGTCTATGGCGACTGCGACGTATCCTGCTTTTTCCCGAAGCTTGTCGGCGGCGAACAGTACAAGCCCAAAGACCTGGCTCTCACAGCCAGGATGCATAAGGCCATTGCCGTCATGCTGTTCAAACTGGAAGGGCAGATCATCCTGCGCAACCCCTCCTTTCAAATGTCCCAGCGCCTTTTACTCCAGCAGATTGATTATCAAAAGGGCACAGTGCGCATAGGAGATACGGTTTACAAGCTGAAGGATTGCGCCTTCCCTACGGTCGATCCCAAAAATCCGTATGCCCTCATTCCGGAAGAAGCCGAAGTGATGGCTCAGCTTTCCGCAGCATTCACCCACAGTGAAAAGCTTCAGCGCCATGCCCGATTCCTCTATTCTAACGGAGGCCTTTATCTTTGCGCCAACAATAATTTGCTTTTCCACGGCTGTATTCCCATGGATGCGGACGGAAGCCTTTCCCAGTTTGATTGTCAGGGGCACATGCTTTCCGGCCGCTCCTACATGAACTATGTGGATGCCATGGCCCGTCAGGGGTACTATGCCCCCCACGGTTCCCGGGAGCGCCAGCAGGGAAAAGATTTCTTATGGTTTCTCTGGTGCGGCCGCAATTCGCCGCTTTCCGGGCGTGAAAAAATCGCCACCTTCGAGCGGCTGCTCATTGCCGATGAAAAAGCCTGGGCGGAGCCGAAGAACCCCTACTATACCCATAACCAAAAAGAAGAAGCCTGTATATACCTTCTTAAGGAATTCGGCCTTACCGGGGAACACGCCCATATCATCAACGGGCATATCCCTGTAAGGGTAGGCGCAGGCGAAAGCCCAGTGAAGGCAGGCGGCCGCCTGATCGTCATCGACGGCGGCTTTTGCAAGGCTTACCAACCGCGCACCGGCATTGCCGGCTATACTTTGGTATATAATTCCTACGGTTTGCGCCTGATTTCCCACGAGCCCTTTCCTGGCACGAAAAAAGCCATTAAAGATAATCTGGACATTCTCTCCTCCTCCACCGTGTTCCAAACCGTCCGTTCCCGCATTCGGGTGGGAGAAACGGATGTAGGCAGCATCCTGCGGGAGACTATCGCCGGGCTCAAGCTCCTTTTAACGGCCTACCGCACTGGCGCTTTGAAGGAGCGGCTGGAAATCCCCCTTCAGCAGGAACAGGACTTGCCCTTTTCGGTTGAAATTTTAAACGCTGAAAGAAAATAGTGAAAAAATATTGACAGATTCCAGATATGTGATATAATGCCCTTAATTCCTAGTATTAAGGTATGTATACTATTTAATCATTTCCCTTCTCAACCGAAATCACCGAAAAGAGGTCATGATCATGGCAAAGGATATCAAAAGTTGGAGATTTGAAACATTGCAGCTGCATGTGGGCCAGGAAAACCCCGATTCTGCCACAGACGCCCGGGCAGTGCCCATCTACCAAACCAGTTCTTATGTCTTCCCCAGCGCCAGCAGCGCCCAGGCGCGCTTTGACCTATCGGAGGCAGGAAACATCTATTCCCGGATCATGAATCCTACCAGCGACATTTTTGAAAAGCGGATTGCAGCGCTGGAAGGGGGCATCGGCGCTTTGGCCACCGCTTCCGGTGCGGCCGCCACCACCTATGCCATTTTGAATATTGCTTTTGCGGGGGATCATATCGTATCTGCCACCACAATCTACGGGGGCACGTATAATCTGTTTGCCCATACACTGCATGATTACGGAATTGAAACCACCTTCGTTCACCCGGATGAGGATGGATTGGAGGGCTCTCAAAAGGCTATTCGCAAAAATACCAAAGCTATCTTCATCGAATCCCTGGGCAATCCCAACTCCAGCTTGGTGGATATTGAAGCCTATGCCGCTTTGGCTCATGAAAACGGCATTCCCCTGATTGTGGACAATACCTTTGCCACACCATACCTCCTGCGGCCCATTGAGCATGGCGCCGACATCGTGGTCCACTCGGCCACCAAATTCATCGGGGGCCATGGCACGGCTATCGGCGGTGTCATCGTGGATGGGGGCAAGTTTGACTGGGCGGCTTCCGGTAAATTCCCCAAGTTCACCCAGCCCGATCCCAGCTATCATGGCTTGAAGCTGTGCGAGGCAGTGGGTGCTTCCGCCTATATTGTCCGGGCCCGTGTTATCCTATTGCGTGATACGGGCGCTGCTCTGGCTCCCCTTCACTCTTTTCTTTTCCTGCAGGGGCTGGAAACATTATCCCTTCGTGTGGAGCGTCATGTGCAAAACGCGCTCAAAATTGTCGCCTTTTTAAAAAACCATCCGAAGGTTGCACATGTCAATCATCCCTCCCTCCCGGAAAACGGCTACAAGCAGCTGTATGACCGATATTTCCCCAACGGAGCGGCCTCTATCTTCACCTTCGACATAAAAGGCGGCCCGGAGGAAGCCAAGGCCTTTACCGATAAGCTGAAAATCTTTTCTCTTCTGGCCAATGTAGCGGATGTGAAATCCCTGGTCATTCACCCAGCCAGCACAACTCATTCCCAATTGACTGATGAGGAGCTTCTTAAAAGCGGTATAAGGTCCAATACCATCAGGCTGTCCATCGGCACCGAACACGTGGATGATTTGATTGAAGACCTTGCCCAGGCGCTTAAATCCATCGCTTGATACCTCTCCCGCTATTGAAGGTCCCGTCAGCCGCAGGGGCCTTCACTTTTTTTATGCAATCCTGTTTATTAATGCCGCTGCATATATACATTATCTTGTATTGATGTTATAATTATCCATAACGAAGCATCTCGGAGGGATTTGTATGCAATTCAAGCTGGCACTTTTGGCCGTAAAAAGTGTGGGTGTGTCCCTGCGATTCTATGAAGAACTTTTTGACCAAAAAGTAGTGCTTGATCTGGGGCTAAACAAAACATTAAGCGGCGGCTTTGCCATACAAGAGGGCTTTGCATGGCTTACCGATTTGCCCGCCGATTCCGTGATTGAAAAATCACACAACATGGAGCTGTATTTTGAGGTGGATGACTTTGATGAGTTCGTGGAAAAGTTGAAAAATTTTCAAGGCATCGAATATGTCCATCCACCCAAGAAGCACGATTGGCAGCAGCGCGTCGTCCGCATTTATGACCCGGACCACCATATCATAGAAATCGGCGAGTCCATGGCTGTGATTGCAAAGCGCTATTTGGCCGAGGGCTTCACGGTTGAGGAAACATCTAAAATCATTCAGCATCCCATTGAGTTTGTTGAGCAGTTCAAGTGAAAAGAAAACCGCAGGGCATTTCAAAGCATGTGATCTGAAAATATGAATTCGGAGAAACGGATCACCTGTGCTCCTTTTCATCAAGACTGGTAATGGTTGACATTTGGCACCAAAGATGATAAAATAACTCTATTAGCAAACAAATGGCAGCAACATTCAAAGAGGTTGCCAGACCGCCAGGCTGATGCCGGGTGGTTTTTGTTATACTTAAGGAATGGGGTGATTCCGTTGCATGGCTATTGAAAAAATATAGCCGGGAGGAGGTGTATCAAATGATTTACAAAATCCGTATTGTTGAGCGGAAAGACCGCCAAGGCACTACCGTGTCCCAGCCGGCGGATAATGAGCTGAAGGTGCTCGATCAAGTGGTGGAAACCCAAACGCTGATTGAGGCTGACAATCAAAAGTTGGCATTAACGGCAGCTCTTCAAAAATATAAAGCGATTCTGGAAAGAAGTATTGTAACCGCAAAGGTCGATATGGCCTAGCAGAAAGCCCGCCGGTCCTGGGACCGGCGGGTTTTCTATATACATTGGAATAAGCGGAGCAGCTTATCCGATTTTTTGAGCAGCTGCCATCAGGTGCTTCAAATAAGCTTGCTGGGTTATGGCATAGCAGCCCATAGACGAAATCTGCTTTTCCAGGACAAATCCAGCCCTTTGAAAAGCATGAATGGAACGCAAATTACAATCATGAATTTTCGCAATCACTTTTTCCATACGCCATGTGAAAAAGACATGGGCAAGGCCTTTTTGTATGGCATGGGTGCCAAATCCACGTCCCCATTTATCCTCTTTCCCGACAACCACCACAATTTCCGCATGGTGTTGGTGCCGTTCGATCCGCAAGAATCCGATTGGCTCCCGCTCTCCCAGGCAGATCATAAAAAAACAGCCGTTTCTGTTGAACAGATGGGTTAAAATCGGCATATGAACACGATCCACCACCTGATTGATGGTGTCCACTACATGCTGCCCTTCATTCAAATATTGGGTGATATGGGGTTTCATAAGCCACTCAGTCATACTAAGGGCATCCTGCCGGGTAATTTCCGTACGCAAAAAAACCTGATCAGCCTTCATTATACTGTACCTCACGTAATACAATAAAAGCCTTTCATAGATAGACAGGTTGCCGCTATGACGGTTCTTTGCTTCTACTTTACCAGAAACAATAAAATACGCAAACCGGATTAACCGGGCTTTGCTTGGTTTAACGGCAGAATCTCCCGGATTTACTCTCTTTTCCTCTGTTTTGAACAAAAAAGCTACCCAACCTGTATAAATAATTCATCCAGGCCCTGCACTGGTTGACGGCATGTCTTTTTTTGTGGTAAAATACTATGTTTCATTGGATTCGATATACCTTGGGAGGGGTTCTATGTCTGGGCATTCCAAGTGGGCAAACATCAAGCACAAAAAAGGCAAGGCAGACGCCGAGCGGGGCAAGATCTTTACCAAGATTGGCAGAGAAATTGCTATCGCCGTTCGCGAAGGGGGCAGCGACCCCGCTGTAAACGGAAAATTGCGGGACATAGTAGCCAAAGCCAAGGCTAACAACGTGCCCAACGACAATATTGCCCGCTCCATCAAAAAAGCTGCCGGTGAATTGGGCAGCGTGGTCTATGAGGAAATCACCTATGAAGGCTATGCGCCAGGCGGGGTGGCTGTGGTCGTTGAAGCCATCACCGACAACCGTAACCGTGCAGCCAGCGATATCCGCCATTGCTTTGCAAAAAACGGCGGCAACCTTGGCACCACCGGCAGCGTGGGCTACATGTTTGATAAAAAAGGCGTGATCGTTCTGGAACGTACCCCCGGCCTTGCGGAGGACGATCTGATGGAGATGGCGCTGGAAGCCGGTGCGGAGGATATAAAAGCAGAAGAAGACGCTTTTGTGGTCTATACAGCCCCCAACGATTTTCATGAAGTCCGGGAAGCCTTGGAAAAGAAAAACCTGTCTTTCCTTTCCGCTGAAGTGCAGATGATCCCGCAAAACACCGTGGCGGTGGATGATCCAGAGACAGTGGAGAAAATCGAAAAGATGTTGGAAATGCTGGATGATAACGACGACGTGCAAAACGTGTTCCATAACGCCGACCTTCCCGAAGAGGAAGAAGAGGATGACTAAGGTCATCAAAATGCTCCCGCCGAGAATTGGCGGGAGCATTTTTCATATAGAGTAACCGGAAAGGCTCAAATATAATGAAAAAGCTTGTAATGATCAATGGCTCCATGGGGGTAGGCAAATCCACCACCTGTGAGCATCTCTCCCGGCTTCTCTCCCCTAGTATCTATTTGGATGGGGATTGGTGCTGGCAGATGAATCCTTTTCAGGTCACAGAGGACACAAAAGTTCTGGTGATGAAAAACATTCATCAGATTCTTCACAACGACCTTTGCTGCCCTGCCTTTGACTATGTTATCTTCTGCTGGGTCATGCATCATGAGGAAATTGTATCGCAGGTGCTGTCCGGTCTCACAGATATCCCCTTCACATCTTATCTGTTTACATTAACCTGCACACCAGAAGCGCTTGCTGAACGGCTCAATAAGGACATTGCAAATGGAAAGCGGGAAGGGGCGATCCTTTCCCGAAGCCTTAAGCGGCTTCCCCTCTATGAAAAAATGCACTCAGTCAAAATTGATGTCAGCTCCCTTTCCGCGCAGGAGGCAGCCCTCTCCATCAAGCATTGTCTGACACAGACATAACAGAAAACGGGAGCTAAATAGCCTTATACGTTGCAATGGACCCAACGGCCCTTATAAAATCGGAGCAGCATAAATAGCCCGCGGAAACACAGGTCGATTACCATGGCCCACCATGCCCCTTCAATTCCCAGTCCCAGCTGCCAGATGAACAGCCAGGCAAGAATCAGGCGCACTCCCCACATGCTGATAAGAGAGATCAAAAAGGGCATTCTCGTGTCCCCTGCCCCCCGAAGCGCACCGGAAGATACAATATACAAGGCCGTAAAGGGCTGTTCAAAGGCGCAAATGCGCAAAATAGCCGCACCGATTTCCCGCACGTCCATTTCCGGGGTAAATAATGCCATCCACCATCCGGAAAAGGCATAGAGCAGTACCCCCACAAAAGACATGACAATGACCGCTATTCGAATGGACAGCCCGCCCTGCAACCGGGCTTTTTCCGGTTCCTCCGCGCCTAGCGATTGCCCCACCAGCGTAGCGGCCGCAGCGGCAAAACCATAGCCCGGCATATAGGAGAGGGATTCAATGGTAACAGCCAGGTGATGGGCGGCAAGCTGAACGGTACCCAGGGATGCCACCATGCTGATAAATACCATCTGTCCAAGAGAGATGGACAGCCGCTCCAGCGCAGCTGGAATGCCCACCTTCAAAATTCGGCGGATGAGGGAAAAATCAGGCAAGAGCTTGCCAAGGTGCAAGCGCAGATGGTGAGACCCGCGCAGGAGGGAGATCATCATAAACACGCCGGAAAGGCCGGTTGACACCGCTGTGGAAAGTGCCGCGCCCCTTACACCCATTCCGGCCCCCCACATGGTCCATTGAAAACCCAGGAGGGTTACCTGCCTTGAAGGATAGATCAGCAGGAAGTTGCCAATCACATTGAGCAAATTTGCAGCCCCGCTTACCAGCATAGGCGTGCGCATATCCCCTGCCCCCCGTGCCGCGGCAGCCAGGGCCATGCCGGTATAATAGGGCACAAAACCAAGGGATATTATGCGCATATAGTCAATGGCTTCCCCATATAGCGCCGGGTCTGCCTGCATGATAACAGGTATGACCGGAGCCATAAAATAGCCCAACGCCATCAGGCATAAGCCCGCAGCAATCCCCAAAACAAATACCTGACGGCAGGCATCCTCCGCCTCCTTTTGTTTTTGGCCGCCAATCAGACGAGCAATGAGGGCGGTTCCCCCGACGCCCACCGACATGACCAGGCTGTTCATCACCCAGGTCGGGGATGCGTTTACCGCTACCGCTGCCGTAGCCGCTGCTCCAAGGCTGCCTACCATAGCTGTATCCGCAAACTGTACCAGGGTGGACATCATATTTTCAAATATAGTAGGAAAAGCCAGCCTCATTACATAAGACTTTTCATGGGGAGAATGGGCTTTACGGCGCATAAGGGATCGTAACCTCATAAAAAAGCAGAATGCCTCCTAAAAACCAATGTTCTAATACTGTATCACGTGCCCTATATGAAAACAAGTAGAAAATCCATTATGACCTGCGTATACTGGATACATTTCATCAAGCTTTACTTATAGCGCTCCATATAAAAAATGTAACATTAGAGGGCCCCGTAGGCTATCGTACATTCAGAAAGGCTTCATAAGTTCAAACGATTTCACATATCGTATTTTGACCTCTATGCACAATTTATTGTATTGGTTATTGACAAATTCCAATGAAAGC